>JAQGLD010000092.1 GCA_028293055.1 Alphaproteobacteria bacterium | reverse complement strand
GGCGCCGCGGCGATATCGCCATGAGTCCGGTTGCCGGCGACGCAGCATGAACCGGCCAGCGCATATTGACCGGCATTGGCGCCGGCGAGCGTGTAGCCACTATAGGTGATCCCGACCCCGGCACCCTCGCCGGCCGTGTCGAAGACCGCGGTAGCGCCCGGGCCGGCGACCAGGGTCACGCCCGCTGGCAGGCCCGAAATGGCGGTGGTGTTGAACCCGTTCAGGACTGTGCTGGTGCTTCCGTCGAAGATCTTGTCGCCCTTCGGAAAGAGCAGCATGTGCTGGGTCAGCGAGGCGCCTTCGGTGAGCACGAAGTGGATCCCGAAATCGGTCGGCGCCGAATAGGAGACCGGATTGTAGTTGATGTTGACCGGCGCGACCGTGACCGTGATCGGCGGTGCCAGCGGAGCGAAGATGATCGTTCCGCCTTCTACGCCCGGGCCGGTGCCGGCGCCGCCGGCGATCAAGGTGAGGCCGATCGGCAGGCCGAGGCTGTTCGCCGGGATCGTGGTGCCGCGGGTCAGGGTGACCGCCGCATCGATATGGACGTCGTGCCCGGCGCACAAAGCGATATTACCGTCTGTGGTCGTGATCGCGTGAAAGACGCGGACATCCTGGCCGGCGCTGAGCAGGATGCTGCCGCGAACCGTCGTCAGCGCCGCATTGACGACCACATCGCGGCCGCAACAGGCGACGATATTGCCATTGGTCGCGCTGACCGGCGCGTTGAAATTGACATCCCGATAGGCGTTGAGGGTCAGGGTCGTCGGAGCGGTGGAGAGCGCCACCCAGGCGACCGCATCGTCGACATTGATGTCGCCATTCCCGGTATTGGTGTCGCCCGGGAGCGGCAAGGTGCTGATCACGACGCTATTGGTGACCAGCTGCGCCGAAAGCGTCGCGCCGCTGATATTGCCGCCGAGCGGCGCGATGGTGAAGTCCGCTGGATCGATCAGCCAGGTGCCGGTGCGGCCACTCGGCGCGGAGGTGGTCACCCTGGCCGTGTCGGCGACCTGGACGGTCGCCGCCGAAGTTTCGACGAAACCGCCGTCGCCGCCGTCCGGCGCGCTCGCGTCGAGGACTCCGCCGACATTGACGACGCCCTTGTGCATGTCGCCGAGCAAGGCGATGCGACCGTTGCGGCTGCCGAGTGTGCGTGCTTCGATGATGCCACTATTGTTGACCACGGTGGCGAGCAGCTGGCCGGCGGCCTGTGCGGTCAGCATGACCTGGCCACCATCTGCGCGGATCATTCCGCCATTGCTGATCAGCGCGTTGACCGCGCCCTTGTCGACCGCGACGCTGAGCAGTCCGTCGCCAGCGACGTCGAGGGTCACCGCTTCGCCGGCTGCAAGCGCCACCGTGCCGAGGCGGGCCGAGATCAGCCCGTCATTGCTGACATTGGCGCCGAGCAGGGCGACATAGCCTCCGTCGGCGGCATTGATCTCGCCCTGATTGACGACCGAGGCGCGGCTGGTTCCGGTGAAGAGATAGCGACCGGCGTTGAAATCCGAATCCGAGATGTCGAGCGTGGACGCGGCGAGGCCGCCGACCTCGACCTTCGCACCGCGCCCGAACAGCACGCCATTGGGGTTGACCAGGAAGATTTTGCCATTGGCGGTGAGGCTGCCGAGGATGAGCGAGGGATCCGCGCCGAGCACGCGATTGAGCGCGACCGAATTGGAGTCCGGCTGGACGAAGTCGACCTTGTTGCCGGCGGCGATGTTGAAGCTGTCCCAGTTGATCGCGACATTGCGGGTCGACTGGTTGACGGTCACCTGACCGGGGGCGTTGACGATGGTCGCGGCGCCGCTCGAGACGCTTCCGCCCTCGGGCAGGCTCTGCGCCTTCGCCGGCGGGGTGAGGACGAGCGAACCCAGTCCGAGCAGGGCGATCCACGCGAAGCCCGGGAGGCCGGTGGTGCTCAGCAAGGGCTTCCTGGCGGCGATCGATTGGGGAATGAAGTTCATGATGACGGTCCTTCGGATTTTCGGGGGGTTCGGCGTGGAGCCGTCGTCAGAAGCTTTTCGAGATCTGGAACCAGAACCGGCCCGAATGGTCGGGTGCGGACGTCGCCGGGTCGCCCAGCCTGCGGGCATAGGTCGCCTTCAGCATGATATTGGCGGGTGCGAACCAGGCGAGGCCGGCGCCGTAGCCGCTGCGCCGGGCATGGTTCGAAGTGGTGAACCACGGGCTGTGGGCGTAACGCACCTCGCCGGTGTCGAGGAACCCGAACAGCTGGAGCTGCCCGGGCAGGGCTGCGGGCCTTAGCGCCAGGCGGGCCTCGGCGGTGGCGATATAGCCCTGGTCGCCATAGGCTTCGCCCTCCGGATAGGCGCGCACGCCATAGGCCCCGCCGAGCTCCATCTTCTCGCTGCTGTCGAGATTTTCGAAGGCGAGCTGGCCGCGCACCGCGGCATAAAGCGAAAGCGGGCCGCTCACCGTCTGCAGACGGGCGACGCTGAAGTCCATCTTGCTGAAGCCGCCATCGCTGCGCGCGGTGACCGCATCGGCGGCGCGGTCGAGCGGCGACTGCAGGTCGAGGTTGCCGATCGCCCAGCTCGCCGAATAGACGTTCCAGCCTCCGCCGCCGAAGCGATCGTGCGAATCGCCGCGCAAGCCGAAACTCGCTACCTGGCTCTTCTTGTCCGAGCGTCCCGAGACGAGGTCGATCCGGTCGTGGAACCAGTTGGCGTCGACTCCGGCCAAGGCATAAAGGTTGAAGTCGCGCGATCGGATCAGCGGATAGCTGGCATAAAGGCTTCCGACATCGGCGGTACCGTGCGCTTCGAGGCTCTCGAACTCGCGGCCGAGATCGTAGCGAAAATGCGCATAGGCAATGCCGAGGGTGAGGTTGCCGACCGGCGCCTGCACGGCGGCGCGGCCATAAGCCAGGCCCGAGGTCGAGGCGAGCACGCGCAGGCTGACGAGGTCTCCGATCCCGGCGAGGTCGTTGAAATTGATGGTGCCGCCGGCCCGGTAGGCGCCGGTATAGCGGTTGCCGGCATTGTCGGCCTCGACGCTGCCGGTGACCGCGCGGCCCGAGGCGACATCGACGATCAGGTCGGATGTGCCGACCGCGCTGCCGGGGGCGAGCGTCGACTTGAGCGCAATTCCGGGAATGTCGGAGAGCAGCAGCAGGCGGCGCTCGAGCGGTGCGGTCGCGACGATATCGCCGCTATCGAGCCCGCCCAGCGTGCGGCGTGCCACCGAATCCGACAGATGGCTGTGATTGTCGAGCCGGATCGCTCCGTAACGGCCCTCGAGCACCGCGATGGTCACCGTGCCGCGCTCGACATTCTGGTCGGGCAGATAGGCGCGGGCAAGAAAATAGCCGCGCTCGTTGTAGTAGCTTGAGATGTTGGCGGCGGCGCGCCTGAGATCGGCGAGATTCATCTGCTGCCCCGGCCTGATGCCGCTGGCGGCGACCAAGGCGGATTCGGGGAAGAGGGTCGCACCGGTGATTCGAACCGCCTCGACCCGGACGCTGGAGCCGGCAGGGCCGGTCTCGGCCGGAGCCGCGGCGGCAGGCGGTGCGAGCTCGATCACCGGGGCGGTCTTGAGCGGCGCGGGAGCCGGCGGAATCTGCCGAATCTGGCTACCGGCATCGACCGGCGGCTGGGCGAGCGCGCTTTGGCTTGCGAGGAGCGCCACCGTCACGAAGGCAAGATGCGCGATCCGGGAGTCGTTCCGGTTCCTCCGAATATTTGATTTGACGCTATTCTCGCCGAAGATCGGCGCCCACTTCGCGGCGCGATGCTCTTGGAAAAATCTCAACATGGCTAGCCTTCCGAGACGCCGCGAACGAGAGCACGCCGGCTTCCGCCCGCAGCGGGCAGAGGAAGCTAGTCAGTTCGGTTGCTGGTTTCCGTATTCATCGGATAAACCAGAGCCACCGCAACCTTTAGGGCTCGCGAACTTGATCGCAGTGCCATGGGTTGAGACCAGCATTACCCAATTTTATGTTAATAACTGGTAAATATTGCAGATTTTATTTGTTATTTCCAAATATATTGGAACATTTTATTTTTGCATGAGTTCGAGCGTTACCGATATTATTATGGACATTCTGGTCGCAAGCCATATCGAGATCTTGATTATTCCATGAGGTGCGCTCGACATTAGTTGCGATTTGCTCTGGAAGGTCAGGCGTCCGCAGACGGCCGGCGGCGCATTCGGCCGCGGTGGGTATTTCCACCGGCGCGTGAAATGCACTAGGGCGAGAGCATGACCAGCCCGATCACCGTCGACCTGCCCCACCAGCTCGGCAAGGAAGCCGCCCGCGGCCGCCTTGCCGGCGGCATCGGGAAGCTCGAGCGTTTCATCCCCGGCGGAGCCCAGGTCGAATCGCGATGGGAAGGCGATCGGCTCCA
>JAQGLD010000090.1 GCA_028293055.1 Alphaproteobacteria bacterium | reverse complement strand
TGCCGCCGGCGACGAGAATGTTGCGCCGCTCGGCCACCGCCAGCGAGAGCAACCGCGCCGCCTCCGGGCTCATGATCGCATCGCTCACATAATCGGCGAGCGTGTAGAGCCGCTCGGCGGGCTTGCGGATCGAGAAGCAGGGCGCGAGCGACACTGGCGGAAGCACGCCCTCGAAGCGCTCGCCGGAGCGCCCGTCGCCGTGCGGCGGAAGCTCGGCGCTGACGATCGGCGCCGAGACATGGACCTCGGTGCGGGCGTGGCTAGCGACCAGCCGGATGATCCGCTCGACCTGGGCGGGCTCGAGCACGCAGCCGGTGTCGCTGCGTCCCTCGCCGAGCCGGTCGAGCCGGAGCGATCCGTTGGGATTGACCATGACCTCGGTCACCAGCGGATCGGCCAGCGCGGCCGCGATGACCGGACCCATTGCGGTCCGAAGCATCGCCCGGCGGCGATCGGCGGTCTCGGCGCTGCTCATGAGAGCCGCGCGAGCACGATCAAATTCCGTCCGACCAGAAGCCTTGTGGGTGTCACTCGATCTCTCCTGGGCAGCCATGGAATCGGGGCGGAAGCAGCCGAAGACTCTCCTCTCCAGCCCCGCGGCGACAGTGCCGCTCCGCCGAATCCCGCACCGCCGGAGCGAATCCTGCGCGGACCCTTCACGCCCGAGCCTCACGAATGAGTCGCGGGGCAGCAGAGCCACGATCGGGTAGGGAAGGACGGCCGGGCGGTCACCCGGCCGGCCTCCTGCGGGTTCGCCGGTCGGATCCCTGCACTGGAATCGAGATGAAACTTCCCGCCGGCCGGATCATTTTCCGAAACGGTCTGAAGGCGCGCCGAGGAGACTGACCGTTACCGTCTCGACCACTTCTGCGCTTCGCCAGCCCATCTTCCGCGCCGTGTGGCTGGCAAGCATGGTGTCGAACTTCGGTACCATGATCCAGTCGGTGGCAGCCTCATGGATGATGGCCTCCATCGACCGCTCGGCGGAGATGGTCGCCCTTGTCCAGGCCTGCGTCACCCTCCCGATCATGCTTCTTTCGCTTCCAGCCGGCGCAGTCGCCGACAGTTTCGATCGACGCAGGGTGATGATCATCGCCCAGCTGTTCATGATCCTGGCCTCGCTTGGCCTCGCCGCATTCGCCTGGTCCGGACTGGTTACGCCGTGGATCCTGCTTGCCTTCACCTTCCTGCTTGGCTGCGGCACCGCCCTGAACGGCCCGGCCTGGCAGGCGTCGGTCGGCGATATGGTGCCGAGGCCGGAGCTTGCAGGCGCGGTTGCCCTGAACAGCATGGGCTTCAATGTGGCACGAAGTGTCGGCCCTGCTCTGGGCGGCGCGATCGTGGCGGGGGCGGGCGCCGCGGCCGCCTTTGCGATCAATGCCGCCAGTTTCATGCCCCTAATCGCAGTGCTGGCCCACTGGCGCGCGCCGGGTACGAAGGACGACCTCCCGCGCGAACGAATGGGCAGCGCGATGGCCGCCGGCATTCGCTATGTGGCCATGTCGCCAGTCATCGGGCGCGTGCTTCTGCGCGGCCTCATCTTCGGATTCGGCGCGAGCGCGATCAATTCGCTCATGCCGCTCATAGCGCGAGACCTCATTGCCGGCGGCCCATTGACCTACGGTCTGCTGCTCGGCGCCTTCGGCATGGGCGCGGTGGCCGGGGCGCTTTCCAGCGCACGGCTGAGGCAGGCCCTCTCCTCGGAAGGGATCGTACGCTGGTCGTGCGCAGTGTTTGCGGCGTCTGCGTTTCTGGCCGGCCCCAGCCATTCATTGCCCGCGACTATGGCTTTGCTCTTCGCAGCGGGGGGCGCCTGGGTCCTCGCGCTGTCCACCTTCAATGTGACGGTACAGCTACATTCCCCGCGATGGGTCGTGGCGCGGGCGCTCTCGCTCTACCAGGTCGCTGCCTTCGGCGGGATGGCCGCCGGCAGCTGGCTCTGGGGCATGACGGCCGACGGACATGGAGTCCCGATTGCGCTGTCCGCCTCCGCCATCATTCTCCTGCTGTGCGGAGCGCTGGGGGCGCATAGCCCGCTTGCGCCCACCGGAGAGCTCGACCTGAGTCCGTTGCGCAGCTGGCGGGCGCCTGAGCCCGCAATCGCCGTCGATTCGCGAACCGGACCAGTCGTGATTACCGTGGAATATCGCATCGAGCCGGGCGACCGGCGGGAATTCCTGGCAGCGATGGCCGAGCGGCAACGGATGCGCCGACGGGATGGCGCTCGCCACTGGAGGCTGCTCCGCGATATATCGGACAGCGAGATCTGGATCGAGCGCTACAATCTGCCCACCTGGGCGGACTATATCCGTCACAACAATCGAATCACGCATGAGGACGAACCGGCGCACGACCGCGTCCGTTCGCTTCATAGAGGGCCGTCGCCGCCCCTTGTGCGGCGCATGCTCGAGCGCGAAACGCGCCCGGCGCCTGCGGGCCTCGAACCGGCCGCCAGGGACGAAAGAGAGCCCCTGACGGATCCAAGCCGCGCCACCTAGATTGGAAAAGCCTGCCAGAACGCTTCGGCCCGTGGGCGGGCTGGTGTGCAGGCGGTCTGGCGGTCCCCCTCGGATCCGGCTTCGCTCGGAGCCGCGAGCCCGTCGATGTAGCGCCAATGGTCTTCGGGCAAGCTTCTTCTCGTCCTGGCGTGATCGGCGGAATATCTGGATACAGATAACCAGGCGAGGCAGGGCTCCGATTCCTCGCGCGCAACCGCTAGCCCCCCGCCCACACGCCTCGCCCGGGCCACCGGGCGGAGAGCAGCGGCGCAGCGGGATAGCCCGAGCGCAGTGACCGGGGCGTCGTTTCGGGAGCCGGTTCGCCTACCCTCGGGGTCCCGGCAAACCGATAAGGCGGTCGAGCTCATCAATCTGCCGCTGTATGTCGGCGCGAAATTCGCCCGTCGTGGCCTGAGCCGACGCCGCGCCTCCATTGTCGTCCAAAGGCTCGACGCCGCTGTCGATGCGGTCGAGGGTCGCCTGCAGCGCGGCGCGGCGTGCCTTCAGTCCCTGGTAAGCCATTCCGGTTCCCCTGCCTGATCTGCCCATAGCTGAGACGGCTGCATGCCGCGAGCCGAGAACGATCCGTTTCCATTTTTCTGCGCTGGTCCCGCTGGCGCGCATTCCGGGCGCCTTGTTCTATACTGCGGCTCGCGGCGATCGGAGGGCGGTCATGGAGGATCGTGGCGCAACGGCGCTGATGCCGGTGACTGCGCTTATCAGCGATCCGCAGGCGGAGTGGCTGACATCGTCAGCCCAGGGCGCCGCCGATGCAGAGATGCAGTGGATCGGCCCAGCCAGTTCAAGGCGTATGAATGATGCGCCAGCAGGAAGATCGGCCTCTCGGAGGGAACGGAACGATCGATTATCAGGACTCTCCGATCCGGATCGAAATGCCCGAGCACGCCTCCTGCAAGGGTTCTGTCGCGCGCGACGCGACTCGATGCCGCTCCAGCAGGTGGTCCTCGATCGAACCGGCGGCGAGGGCAGGAATGGCTGGCCTATGACCGACGAGCCATTGCGAGCCGGTCGCTATTCGTCCGAATCCATGCCTGGCGCGAGAGACCGGCGCCCCGAAGCCAGTCGCCGCCCGACACGCTCGACGAACGCCGCGAAGCGATCGCGACCGATCGCCTGCGCGGTATCGTCCCCATCGGGGAGCGGAGCGGTCACCGTCAGCATGTAGCGAATGAACAGAGCCAGGCTCTCGAGGCCGACATGACCGTCCCGCTCGATCCGGGCGAGCTGGTTCGAGATCCGGTCGAGACGCTGGCCGAACCTGTGCTCTAGCTCATCGCTTCCTTGCCGCTTCAGCCAGGCAGACCAGGCAGTCGCCAGCAATTGTGACTTCGTCGCGCCCGGGCTGCGCGCCAGCGCTTCCAGCTGCTCGCTCTCTTGCTTCGGCAGGAAAAGCTGGTGACGAAATTGTTCGGCTCGGTGCATGTCAGTTCTCCTCAGCCTTCGGGCGACAGGTCATCGCCGCGATCCAGGCCCTGGTTGATGCCGTAGGCGGTGGTCGGCGGCGGCAAGGACGGATTGGGTTTCGGCGTCGGGAAGACCGGAGGATCGTCATCATCGTCGATATTGAGAGCGTCGGTCTTCTTCCGCTCCGGCGGCTTCGGCGGCGCCTCCGTCACGGGCGCAAGCTCATGCTCGCGGTCAAGCGCGTCCCCGGTCTTCACTGCTTCGGCCGCCGGAATCTTGAGTTCCGGGTGAATGGTGCGGACGAGGCCACCCCAGCAGAGCCCACGCGCCGGCGGGCGATCGGCATAGACGTCTTCGTGAAGCACCGGCGCCGCCATGACCCGTGACGAGAAATTATGGTCCTCGAAATAGCGCAGCTTCGACGCCCTGATCGGCGCGAGTCCGGACACCAAGACCAGCTCGTCGCTCGGCGGCAGCTGCATCACTTCGCCGGGGGTGAGCAGCGCGCGATGCGCAATTACGCAGGGCATCGGCTCTCGCCCTGGCTCGGCCATGTCATGGTCAGCCGCCAGGAAACGTCTCGCCCGCTGCTGACTCCTGGCGAGGTGATGCAGCTGCCGCCGAGCGACGGGCTGGTCCTGGTCT
>JAQGLD010000040.1 GCA_028293055.1 Alphaproteobacteria bacterium | reverse complement strand
CTCGAGGCGGTCGTGCAGTCGGGTCGTCCGCTGCTGATCATCGCCGAGGACATCGAGGGCGAGGCGCTCGCCACTCTGGTGGTCAACAAGCTTCGCGGTGGCCTCAAGGTCGCCGCGGTCAAGGCTCCGGGCTTCGGCGATCGCCGCAAGGCGATGCTCGAGGACATCGCGATCCTGACCAAGGGCGAGATGATCAGCGAGGATCTCGGCATCAAGCTCGAGAATGTCACGGTCGCGATGCTCGGCCAGGCCAAAAGGGTCACGATCGACAAGGACAATACGACGATCGTCGACGGCGCCGGCGACGGCGAGCAGATCAAGGGCCGGGTCGAGGCGATCCGTCGCCAGATCGAGAACACCACCAGCGACTATGACAAGGAGAAGCTCCAGGAGCGCCTTGCCAAGCTCGCCGGCGGCGTTGCCGTGATCAAGGTCGGCGGTTCCTCCGAGGTCGAGGTCAAGGAGCGCAAGGATCGCGTCGACGACGCCCTCCACGCCACCCGCGCAGCGGTCGAGGAAGGCATCGTCCCCGGCGGCGGTACCGCTTTGCTCTATGCCACCAAGGCGCTCGAGGGCCTGTCCGGCCAGAATGACGACCAGACCCGCGGCATCGACATCGTCCGCAAGGCGCTGCAGTCGCCGCTCCGCCAGATCGCCGAGAATGCCGGTCATGACGGCGCGGTCGTCGCCGGCAAGCTGATCGACGGCAATGACGAGCAGCTCGGCTTCAACGCCCAGACCGAGGTCTACGAGAATCTGGTCCAGGCCGGCGTGATCGACCCGACCAAGGTCGTCCGCACCGCACTCCAGGACGCGGCCAGCGTCGCGGGCCTGCTCATCACCACCGAAGCGGCGGTGAGCGAGCTCCCCGACGACAAGCCCGCCGGCGGCGGCGGCGGCGGCGGCATGGGTGGAATGGGCGGCATGGGCGGCATGGACTTCTAAGTCCGACGCTCGACGCCAAACAACGAGAAAGGCCGGGGAGGAAACTCCCCGGCCTTTTTCTTTTGTCCGGTGTTCCCCGGCGAAGGCCGGGGCCCAGAGGGGACTGGACCGTCCCGCGGGTTTCCCGGAAATGCTGGAGGCTGCACTGGGCCCGGGCCTTTGCCGGGGAACGCTACCCCGCCAGCCCGGTCACCGACCCGGTCGTCAGGATCTGCGGGAGGATCACGGCGTCCTTGCCGGGCGCGTACCACAGATAGAGCGGCACTCCGGACCGCCCCTGCTTCTCGATGAACCGGCCGATCGCGGTGTCGCCCCGGGTCCAGTCGCCGACCAGCACGGCGACATGGCGGCGGGCGAACGAGTCGGCGACTTCGCCGCGTTCGAGCACGGCTTTCTCGTTGACCTTGCAGGTCAGGCACCAGTCGGCGGTGAAATAGACGAAGACTGGCCGGCCGGCGGCGCGCAGAGTCGCGAGGCGCGCCTCGCTGAACTTCTCGGCATGGAGCGGGCCCCCGGTCGCCGCCTCGGCCGGGCGTGCGGTCGGCAGCAGCAGGACCGCCGCAGCGGCGGCGAGCGCCGCGGGCGCGATCGGCGCCCAGCCCACCCGGCGCCCGGCCCACCACAAGGCGATGGCGACGACGACCACCGCGGCAAGGCCGACGGCGAGCCCGGTCGTGCCGGTCAGGCGGCCGAGCAGCCAGCCCAGCCAGATTGCCGTCAGCGCCATCGGAATGGCAAGGATCTGCTTGAAGCGCACCATCCACGGCCCCGGCCGCGGCAGGCGCCGGCGCAAGGCCGGGACGAAGCCGAGCAGCAGGAAGGGCAAAGCCAGGCCGAGCCCGAGGCCTGCGAAGATGGCGAGCGCCGCGGGCGCCGGGAGGACCAGGGCCGCTCCGAGCGCAGCGCCCATGAACGGTCCGGTGCAGGGCGTGGCGACGAAGGCGGCGAGACCGCCGGTCCAGAAGGCGCCGGCAAGCCCGCTCTGGCGCGCGAGGCGGTCGCCGAGGCCGATCGTGGGAAGCTCGAACAGGCCGGCGAGATTGAGGGTGAGGGCGATGACCAGCAGCAACAGGAAGAGAATGACTCGCGGGTCCTGGAGCTGGAAGGCCCATCCGACGGCTTCGCCTCCGGCGCGAAGCACGAGCAGGACCGCGCCGAGCGCCAGGCAGACGAGCATGGCTCCGGCGGTGTAGGCGAGGCCCTCGCCGCGCGCCTCGGCGGCAGCGCTGTCTCCGGCCCGGGCGAGGCTGAGCGCCTTGAGGCTGAGGATCGGGAAGACGCAGGGCATGATATTGAGCAGCAGCCCGCCGAGCAGAGAGCCGGCCAGCGCCACCAGGATCGCAAGGCCATTGCCGTTCGCCGCCGGGGCCGCGCGGCCGACCGGCTGCCCGGCTGGCGGGACCGGGCCCGGCGCGGCGTGGAGCGCAAGTCCCTGGCCGCCACCGATCGCCACGACTCCCTCGATCGCCGCCGGCCTGTCCTGGACCGGCTCGGTCTCGACGATCAGCACGTCGCCGTTGCGCGAGAAGGATTGCGGCGCCGAATATTTTGCGGCGCGATCGGTGATCGGAAAGAAATAGGGGTCGGAAATCGCCGCCGAAGCCGGCAACGGAATCGCCAGCCTGAGCCTGCCGTCCTTGCGCTCGAAGGTCGCATCCGCGCCGAGCGGACGCGGCAGCGCCTGGCGGTAGGCGTCGAATTCGGTCGTCCGTGCCTCTCCCGCCGCCGGATCGATCTTGAGGCTGGTCGTCAGCTCCGGGCTTTCCGGGACGCACAATTGCTCGGTGCAGACCAGATAGTCGAGGCGCACCCGGATCGGGACCAGGCTACCGGCCCTGGCGCCCGTGGGGATCGTCAACTCGC
>JAQGLD010000014.1 GCA_028293055.1 Alphaproteobacteria bacterium | reverse complement strand
GCCATCACATCGAGCCGCGGAACGAGCGGATCGTCGATCACCATCACCGAGCGGCCGCCCTCCTGCTCGCGACGGGTGAGCAAGGCGGCGCTGACCAGGCGGCTGTCGTCGAGCGCCCGGACATCGGCGACCAGAGTGTCGAGAAAGGCGTTGCGCGAGTCGCTGACCGGAGTCTCGTTACCGACGCTCCACAGGCCGATCGAGGCGCGGTTGCGGTCGCGAAGGATGTTCTCGGCAAGCATGCGCCGCGCCGTCACCAGCGTCTCGGGACGGTTCCAGTCGACCTGCCAATAGACCGGTATCTCGCTCCACACGATCAGCCCGATCTCGTCGGCCATTCGCGTCATCACCTCGCCGTGCGGATAATGGGCGAGCCGGACATAATTGCCGTGCAGGCCGGCCTTGACCTCGCTGAGCAGCGCGCGGGCGGCCGCCGGGCCGATCGCCCGCGTCGGATCGGCGCCCAGTTCCTCCTCGTGGAGGCTGATCCCGCGCAGGAAGACCGGCTTGCCGTTGAGCAATATCTCGTGGCCGCGCACCGCGATCGTGCGAAATCCGATCCGGTCGGCCAGCACGTCCGCCCCGGCCTCGACCCGGACATCGTAGAGCGTCGGAGTCTCGGGCGACCAGAGCCGCAGCCCGGCCGGAGCCGCGGCGGAGCCTTCGAACCGGCCGTCGGCGCCGGTCGTGCCGGCGACGACCAGACCCAGCGCGGGCACCCGGACCCGCACTGCCCGGTTCGCAGCGCCCGGACCGTCGAGCCGAATGCTCGCCGCGATCCGGCGGTCTGCGGTCAGCCGGATCCAGGCATCGTCGACATAGGTCTCCGGCACGCCGACCAAAGAGACCGAGCGGGTGATCCCGCCATAATCCTCCCAGTCCGTGACCGGGGGCGGGACGTCGCCGGAATTCCGCTCCGAATCGACCCCGACCGTCACCTGGTTGTCGCCGGCGCGAAGCAAAGCGGTCACATCGAAGGCGAAGGGAGTGAAGCCGCCGCGATGCTCGCCGACCCTTCTGCCGTTGAGATAGACATGGGCCGCGTAATTGACCGCTCCGAAGCGCAGGAAAAAGCGGGTGCCGGGCTTTGGAGCGAAGTCGAATTTTCGCTGGTACCAGACCAGGCCGCGATAATAGCGCATTTCGGGGCCGTGGGTGATCCAGGACGAAGGCAGGACGATTGTCGGCGAGCGATCCATGTCATATTCGTAGAGCGCGATCGGATCGGCCCGCATCGCCGCATCGACGTCGGCCTCGTCATAGCGGCGATGGCCCTTCCCTGCCTCGCCGCCATGGAAGCCGGCCAGGCCGTCGCGATAGGGATCGACCGACCAGTGCCAGGCGCCGTCGAGATCGACATGGTCGCGAAGATCGGCGGCGACGAGGACATGATCGGGGACGAGAGGGGCGGCCGTGGCCGGGTGCGCCAGGACCAACAGGAGGAGGCCGGCGAGACCGCCCAGCCAATCTGGCATCAGCCGAATTTGCGGAGCATCTCGCATCCTCGTCCTCCCTGTCGCGAAGCGATGGGGAGGGGAACCGGCTGAAAGCCGGTGGAGGGGCCACCGGCGCCTGTCGCCCCTCCACCACCCTTCGGGTGGTTCCCCTCCCCATGAGCTTCGCTCACAGGGAGGACTGAATCATCCTATTCCGAGCCGTGGCCTCGGGCCAGATATTCCTCGGACTGCATCTCGATCAGCCGCGAGGCGGTGCGCTCGAACTCGAAGGCGCCGTCGCCGGCCTGGTAGAGATGCTCGGGCTCCGCATCGGCGGCGGCGAGCAACTTGACCTTATGCTCGTAGAGCGAGTCGATCAGGGTGACGAACCGCGCCGCCTCGTTGCGATTCTCCGGGCCCATCTTCGGGATTCCGACGATCACCACGGTGTGGAACCTGCGCGCCACGGCGAGATAGTCGGGCGCGCCGCGCGCCTCCCCGCACAGCCGCTTGAACGAGAAGACCGCGACCCCCTTGAGGCATTTGGGCACATGCAGGTCGCGGCCTCCGCCGAGCTGGAGGTCGCAGGACGGCACGTGCGCCCGGTCTTCCGGCGGATAATCGGTGAGCCGGAAGAAGGCGGCCGCCAACGCGGCGGTCGCTTCCGGGCCGTTGGGCACATACCAGGTCGGATAGCCGCCGAGCCGCTCGAGCCGGTAATCGGTCGGCCCGTTCAGCGGGATCACTTCGAGCTCGCGCTCGATCAGGAAGATGAAGGGCAGGAAAAGCTCGCGGTTGAGCCCGTCGAGGTAAAGGTCGCGCGGCGGCCGGTTCGATGTGGTGACGACGGTGACACCCTCGGCGAGGAGCTGGGTGAACAGGCGCGACAGGATCATCGCGTCGGCGCTGTTGTTGATGACCATCTCGTCGAAGGCAAGGAACCGCGCCTCGGCGGCGATCGCTTTGGCGACCGGCGGGATCGGATCCCCTTCTTCCTTGAGCCGCTCGACCCGAAGCCGTTCGTGGACCTCGAGCATGAATTCGTTGAAATGGACCCTTCGCTTGCGCTCGACGGCGACGGATTCGAAGGCGAGGTCCATCAGCATCGACTTGCCGCGGCCGACCCCGCCCCACAGATAGATCCCCCTGGGCTGCGGCACCCGCCGGCCGAACAGGCGGGAAAGCAGGCCGCCATCGGCCTGGGCGCGAAGCTCGGTGGCGAGCCGGTCGAGCGCGATCACGGCCTTGCGCTGATCCGCGTCGGGGCGAAGCTCGCCCGCCGCGAGCAGGGCGCGGTAGCGGGCGGAGACATTGGTCACGATTCGAGGCGCGCCTTGCGCAGGGTGGCGCCGAACGAAGCGATGGTCTCCTCGCCCTGCACGACGAGACCGCGAAAGAAGATCAGCCGGCCGGTCTCGCGGATCAGCTCCACCTCGGCGTCGAGCGACGATCCCGCGCGCCCTGCCGCGATGAACTGGACCGCGCAATCGAGCGTCACCGCTCTGGCGGTGTCGGCGCCGGCGACATAGCCGCCCGCGTAGAGCGCCATGTCGATGAAGGTCAGGATCGCCCCGCCGTGCATCGCGCCGCCGAGATTGAGATGGCGATCCTCGACCCACATGCGGCACCGGCCCCGCCGATCGCCCTCCGGACGGACGATCAGGGATCCGACAATCTCGTGGAAACGGCCGTTCTGCGGAATGTCCCAGCGGTACCAGCCGGGATTGTCCGGGTCGGGTTCGTAGCGGACTCCGGCATGGGGGGTGTTCACTGTGGAGCGCACCATATTCCCCTCCCTGTACTCAGGGAGGGAGAAATCAAACCGCGCGCTCCACCAGCAATTTCTTGGTCTCGGCGATCGCCTTGGCGGGGTTGAGGCCCTTGGGACAGACATTGGCGCAGTTCATGATCGTGTGGCAGCGATAGAGGCGGAACGGATCCTCGAGCTCGTCGAGCCGCTCGCCGGTGAGCTCGTCGCGGCTGTCGGCCAGCCAGCGATAGGCCTGGAGCAGGATCGCAGGACCGAGGAAGCGGTCCGAATTCCACCAATAGCTCGGGCAGGAGGAGGAGCAGCAGGCGCAGAGGATGCACTCGTAGAGCCCGTCGAGCTTGGACCGGTCATCGGGCGATTGCAGCCTCTCCTTGCCCGAGGGTGCCGGAGTCTTGGTCTTCAGCCACGGCTCGATCGAGGCATATTGGGCGAAGAAATGGGTGAAATCGGGGACCAGATCCTTGACTACATCCATCGCAGGCAACGGCGTGATGCGGACGTCGCCCTTATAATCCTCGATCGCGGTGGTGCATGCGAGGCCGTTGGTGCCTTCGATGTTCATCGAGCAGGAGCCGCAAATCCCTTCCCGGCATGAGCGCCGGAAGGTCAGGGTCGGATCGATCTCGTTCTTGATCTTGATCAGCGCGTCGAGGACCATCGGCCCGGTCGAGTCGAGATCGAGCTCGAACGTATCGTAATGCGGGTTCTGGCCGCTCTCCGGATCGTAGCGATAGATTTTGAATGTCTTGGTGCGACCGCCGCCGCCGCCGGCGGCGAGCTTGTGGTCCTGGCCCTTCTTGATTTTGCTGTTCTTGGGCAGGGTGAACTGAGCCATCGGGCGGATCCTTTGCCGGAACGGGTCCGGCCCGCTCCCGTCTCGATTTGCGCTGTCGGATAGCCCCCTAAGCGCGCGGCTTGCAAGGGTTCTGAACTGCGATCAGTCCTTGCCGCAGCGCGAATAATCCGGTTCGCGATGGTCCTTGCTCGCCCGGCGATCCTCCTTGCCGACGCATTCCTCGTGCTGGCGGATCTTGCGGCCGCGCTTCTCGTCGGCTTCGGACTGGCTGGTGGTCACCGCATCGACCGCGGAGGACGCCGCCTTGACCGGCAGGGTGACCACGTCGAGCGCGGTCTTGGCGATGCAACCGCTCAGCGCGAAGGCCGAAGCAAGGACGATCAGGATCCGCATAGCATTCTCCGATACGCCGACCCCTGCACCGCAGGGGCCGACTTTCGCCTCAACATGCGCCCCGAATGCGTCGCCGCGGGGCAAAATGCGACGGATCAGTGCGCCAGCGACGCCAGGAACACCGGGGACGTCAGGAGCGCCATCGACGCGAGGCGCGAATGGGAGCGCGCCGGCAGGCAAGGGCTGATGAGCGAGGCCGCGCCAACCGCCGAAGAGACCGGCCACGGCCCCTCAGAGCCGTTCATCATGCGGCCGGTGGCGACCTCGCTACTGATGGTCGCCATCGTCCTGGCCGGCCTGGTCGGGTTCAACCTGTTGCCGCTGTCGGCCCTGCCCGAGGTCGATTACCCCACCATCCAGGTGCAGACCGTCTATCCGGGAGCCAGCCCCGAGGTCATGGCCCAGACGGTGACCGCCCCGCTGGAGCGGCAGTTCGGCCAGATGTCAGGCCTGG
>JAQGLD010000635.1 GCA_028293055.1 Alphaproteobacteria bacterium | reverse complement strand
CCCATCGACTGGAGCAGGGTGTAAAGACCGGTCCGCAGCGGGTTGACCAGCACTCCGGGGATGGTGATTTCCGATCCGGGCACCAGCAAAGCGGCGACGATCAGGAAGGCGGCGGAGGAGGGGTCGCGCGGCACCGTCACATCGTGTGCGGTCAGCTCGGCCTCGCCGCGCAAGGTGATGACCCGGCCGCCGTCGGCGTCCGGCTCGACGTGGATCTCGGCGCCGAAGCGGCGGAGCATTCGCTCGCTATGGTCGCGGGTCGGGATCGGCTCGATCACCCGGGTAATTCCGGGAATGTTGAGCCCTGCGAGCAGGCAGGCCGACTTGACCTGGGCGGAGGCGATTTCGAGCCGATGGGTGGTCGGAACCGCCGGGCAGAGGCCGCGGACGGTAACCGGCAGGCGGGCGCCCGGACTGGCGGTGAAATCCGCGCCGATGCGGCTCAGCGGATCGATCACCCGCGCCATCGGCCGACGCGAGAGCGAAGCGTCGCCGATGAAGGTGGCGGTGATCGGATGGCTGGCGACAAGGCCCATGATCAAACGCGTCGAGGTGCCGCTATTGCCCATGTCGAGCGCGGTCTCTGGCTGGAGCAGGCAGCCGGTACCGACCCCGTCCACCTCCCAGACTCCTTCCGTCTCGCCGATCGTCGCGCCCATCGCCCGCATCGCCGCGGCGGTGGCAAGGACATCCTCGCCGGTGAGCAGGCCGTGGATCCGGCTGCGGCCGATCGCCATCGTCGCGAACATCAAGGCGCGGTGCGAGATCGATTTGTCCCCGGGCACAATCGGGGTTCCACGGAGCGGAGCCGAAGCCCCGAACTCCATCGGCTGAGCCAGAGCGTGGGTCATGGGCTTGGCTTTGACAGCGGCCTACCCATATGGCAAGGCGCGCCGAAACCGGCCCATGCGCCGTCTTTTTCTTTCCTGACTGATGGAGTTATTTCACCGATGGTGAAGCCTGAATGGGGCACGAAGCGGACTTGTCCGAAGTGCGGCACCCGCTTCTACGATCTCGGCAAGGAGGATCCGGTCAGCTGCATCCAGTGCGGCGTCGCCTGGGATCCCGAGCCGGTGCTCAAATCGAAGCAGCCGCTGCCTTATGACGCCCCGAAGAAAGAGATCGTGGTCGACGAGAAGGAAGATGCCGATCTCGCCGCCGACGAGCTCGCGATCGACGAGGATGTCGAGGAGAATCCCGACGACGAGATCGATCTCGGCGGCGATGACGATGTCGGCGTTCCGGGCGCGGGCGACGACGAGGAAGACGTCTAGGCTCTGATTTCATTCGGCGGGCGGGAAGCGCGGTTTTTCCGCGACTTCCGGCCCGAATGCCTGTTGATTAGGAACGCCGCCTCCCTTATGCGGCGTCCTCCAGTCGCCCTCCCCAGGGGCGGCAGCAAGGGTTTGGGGCCGTAGCTCAGCTGGGAGAGCGCTGCAATGGCATTGCAGAGGTCAGGGGTTCGATCCCCCTCGGCTCCACCAGGCTCCGCGGCTTCGGCTGGCAAGGCAGCCAAGGCGCAAAGCTGGCGAAGGCTGTCCGCCATAGCCTTTTGCGGCGCATTAGAGCGCTATCTAAAGACCGGATCGGCCGCGCCTTCGCGCAGAGGCGATTGCGCTGAAAGGCGATCGGTCGACAGCGCCCCATCGCTCCAAGATCGCACGCCCGATTGTCCTGGCCGCCCGCCACGTCTAATCAAGTGGCCCGGGAGGGCAGACCGATCTGGAAGCGGGTGGCGATCTACGGGCTGTGCCTGGCGGCGGGGACGCTGGCGCTGGAGTGGCTGGATTATCAGCGGCTCGTCTGGGCGCATGGCGAGGAGGTCATGCTGTTCCTGGTCGCCGCCGGTTTTCTTGCGCTCGGTGCCTTCGTCGGCGTGCAGCTGTTTCGAGCTCCGCCTTCTCCGCCTTTCGACGGCAATCCTCGAGCCCGGGCGACGCTCGGCATCAGCCCGCGCGAGTTGAATGTGTTGCAGGCGCTCGCCGCGGGCCGTTCGAACAAGGAGATCGCGGCCTTGCTGCGGGTCTCGCCGAATACGGTGAAGACCCATGTCGCGCGCCTGCTCGAGAAGCTCGACGCGCGCCGGCGGACCGACGCGATCAACAAGGCGCGCGAGCTCGGAATATTGCCCTGAGCGGCGAGAATTCGGGGTGATCGGCGCGGAATCACCCTTTCGGGCGATTGTTTCGGCGCCGTTTCCGGCCTTGATAGGGGCATCCACTGAACGGAGGGCATGATGCTTCGCAAGATTCTCAGCTACGGGCTGGTCGCTGGACTGGTCGCAGGCATACCGGTTTCCGCCGTGGCGATCGCCGGACATCGCGCCGGACTGTCCGAGGGCGCCAGCATGGCGATCAGCTATCTCATCATGCTGATCGCGCTCAGCCTGGTATTTGTCGCGATCAAGCGCCAGCGCGATGTCGAGCTGGGTGGAGTGATCAGGTTCTGGCCTGCCCTGGGCCTTGGGATCGGGATCAGCGTCTTTGCGGGCATCGACTATGTGGCGGCCTTCGAAGCGCTGGCCGCGATCCTGCATTTCGATTTCGCGGTCGTCTATTCGAACGGGATGATCCAACAGGCGCGTGCCTCGGGCGCGAGCGCGGCCGAGCTCGCTGCCGTGACTGCGAAGGCGGCCCAGATCCGCGCCCAGCTATCCGACCCCCTGTTCCTGCTCCCGATGGTCTTCATCGAGAT
>JAQGLD010000584.1 GCA_028293055.1 Alphaproteobacteria bacterium | reverse complement strand
TCGTCGACAATATGCCCTTCGCTGCCGTGGCCGATGTCACCGAATCCGCCAAGGGCCTGCCCTTCGGCCTGAACTGGGACCAGCTGTACGGAGTGCTCAAATTCCTGATCCTCGGCGTGGTCGGCCTGTTCGCCCTCAAGATGCTCCGCCCACGCTTCGACCGGCGCGCAGCCGAGCAGGTCGATGGCCTTCCCGCTTTGTCCTCGGACGCATCGGAAATGCTGGCGCTCAGCGCACGTGCTGCCGAAGGCGACGAGCAGGCGATGCAGCAGCTCGAGCAGCTGCGCCAGGAAGGCTCGGACCTCACCATGCTCGATCAGGAGATCGCGCTCGCCCAGGTCGACGGACGAATCAAACTCTCGGTGCTCAAGCGGATCGGTGACTCGGTCAACGGCAGCCCGGCGGAATCGGCCGCGGTCGTGCGGCAATGGATGAATGCATGATGGAGATGAAAATGAGTGAGAGCCACGAGCTGGCGCCCGCCGGGCCGGAGCTTCCGATCCTCGAGACGATCGCGCTTTCGGACATGAGCGAAGCCCCCGCCCCGGCCCCGGCCGCGCCGGTGACTCCCGAGGATTTCGATGCGGTTTGCGATGTGCCCGTCAAGGTGCAGGCCGTCCTCGGCCGCTCGCGCATGGACATAGGCGATCTGCTCCGGTTGAAGCCGGGCGACGTAGTCGAGCTCGACCGCCGGGTCGGCGAGCCCGCCGACATTCTCGTTAACAATCGGCTGATTGCACGGGGCGAAGTCGTGCTGATCGACAATTCGCTCGGGGTGACCCTCACCGAGATCGTTCGGCAGGCTCGCTGATGAACGCCGTCCGTCTCGTTCTGGTGGGTGCCCCCGGCACCGAATTCCGCCTTGCCGCGGAGCTCGCTCGGAAGGCCGGTGCCGATGTCGCCATGGTCGACGACGGCCCGGCGGCCGTCGCCCATCTCCGCCTGGCCGGCGGAGACCTGGTGATGATCGACGTCAATGCCGACGTCCGCGCCTTTATTTCCCAGCTCCGCACCGAGCGGATGGCCGTGCCGGTGATCGCCTGCGGGATCGACGCGCCGGCCCAGCTCGCAGTGGCGGCTATCCGAGCCGGCGCGCGCGATTATGTGCCGCTGCCGCCCGACGCCGCCCTGATCGCTGCCGCTATCACCTCGGTCGCGTTGCGCGCACCGCGCCTGCCGAGCTGCGATCCGATCTTCGGCCGGATCGAGCATCTCGCCCTGTTCCTCGCCCGGGATACCAAGCCTTTGCTGATCGAGGGCGAGCGCGGCTGCGGCCGCGAGACGCTCGCTCGGGCAATCCACGACACCAGCGGCCGCAACGGACGCTTCCTCTCGGTCGATTGCGCGGCCGATGCCGAGGATGTCCTCGAATCCGAGCTGTTCGGCCACGAGGCCGGCACGTTTCCGGGAGCGATCGCTCGCCGCAGCGGCGCGCTCGACCAAGCCGAGGGCGGCACGCTCTTCCTGCGCGCGATCGAAGCCCTGCCGCGCGAGATGAAGCCCCGCATCGCAGCCGCGGCCAATCGCGGCGTTCGGATCATCGCTTGCAGCGCGAACGCAGCGCTCGGCGACCTTCCCGGCGCGACCCGGATCACCCTACCGCCGCTTCGCAAGCGCGTTGCCGATATCGGGCCGCTCGCCCAGCATCTGGCGAGGCATTTCTCGCTCAGCGAGGGTGCCCGGATGCGCACGTTCCATGGCGAGGCGATCGCGCTGCTCGAAGCCCAGCCTTGGCTCGGCAATGTCGCCGAGCTCGAGCAGGTCGTGCACCGCGCGGTGATCGATGGCTCGGGCGAAACGATCTATGCGGATGACCTGCCCTTGTCGTTCGACCCCAACCCTTCGAACCTCGAGGTTGGATCCCTGGTCGGGCAGAAGGTCGCCGACGTCGAGCGGGAGCTGATTCTCCACACCCTGAGCCATTGCCACGGCAATCGTACCTCGGCCTCGAACATCCTCGGAATCTCGGTGCGCACGATGCGCAACAAGCTTCGCACATTCATCGAGGCCGGCATCCCGGTCGCTCCAGCGCCCTAAGCCAGGATCCAGCCACCAGTGCTCCAGTTGAACAGCTTCCTGCAGCGCCTCGGCGCGGGCCGCGACCTCGCCCTCGCCTTCGGCGTGGCCGCGATCATCGGCATGCTCATCCTGCCGATGCCCGGCTGGATGCTCGACTTCGGCCTCGCCATCTCGATCACGCTGTCTGTGATGATCCTGATGACCGCTCTGTTCATCGAGAAGCCGCTCGAGCTTTCCGCCTTCCCGACGATCCTGCTGATCGTCACGATGCTTCGGCTCGGCCTCAACCTCGCCTCGACTCGCCTGATCCTCAGCCACGGCCACGAAGGCTCGCACGCCGCCGGCGGAGTCATCGCGGCGTTCGGCGAGTTCCTGATGGGCGGAGAGACGGTGATCGGCCTCACCATCTTCGCGATCCTCATCGTCATCAACTTCGTCGTCATTACCAAGGGCGCCGGCCGAATCGCCGAGGTCGCGGCGCGCTTCAGCCTCGATGCCATGCCGGGCAAGCAGATGGCGATCGATGCCGACCTGAACGCCGGCATGATCAGCGAGCCCGAAGCGCGCAAGCGCCGCACCGAGGTGTCGCAGGAAGCCGAATTCTACGGCGCCATGGACGGCGCCTCGAAATACGTCAAGGGTGACGCCGTGGCCGGCATCATGGTCACGCTGATCAACGTCATCGGCGGCCTGATCGTCGGCGTGGTGCAGCACGACATGAGCGCCGGCGACGCGGCCAAGACCTATACCCTGCTCGCCATCGGCGACGGCCTGGTGGCGCAGATTCCATCGCTGATCATCTCGATCGCGGCCGGTATGGTGGTCTCGCGCGTGGCCAACGAGCAGGACATCGGCGGCCAGATGATCGGCCAGCTGTTCGCCAAACCCGAAGTGCTGTACATCACCGGCGGCATCATCGCCGGCATGGGCCTGATCCCGGGCATGCCGAACCTGGT
>JAQGLD010000544.1 GCA_028293055.1 Alphaproteobacteria bacterium | reverse complement strand
TTGCCGAATCCGATGAAATCCGCGCCGCCGAGGCTGTGCTGACGTCCATCGACGAGGATCAGCTCTATTCCCCGATCGATCAGGTGCGCTGCCACGAGGGCGCACCGGCGCTGATGGAGATCGAGCTGATCGAGCCGGACCTCTATCTGGCCTTCGATCCCGCCGAGGGGAGGGGGTTCGCTGCCGCGGTCCGCGAACGGATCGCCTGCTGATCGCTGGTCTTTCGCCGTCGAGGCCCGAAAGTGCGGCCCCTAGTTGCGCCACCGTGTTTGAGTTACATTCGGGCCGCTCGTCCGCCTGTGCTGCGTCAGAACAGATGACAGGGAGATGCCTTATGACCCGAACCTTCGCATTGCTGTTCGGCATTGTGTTCCTCGCCATAGGGGTGCTCGGCTTCGTGCCGGGGGCGATGCACCCGCCGATGGCCGCCCACGACGTCACCATGACCCAGAATTACGGCGATCTGCTCGGCCTGTTCCCGGTCAACATGCTTCACGACGTCGTCCATATCCTGTTCGGACTCTGGGGGCTGCTCGCCTATCGGAGCCTCGGCGGGGCGAGAAATTATTTCCGCTCGGTTGCGATCATCTATGCCGTGCTCGCCATACTCGGCCTGATCCCGGCCTTCGATACGACCTTCGGGATGATTCCGATCTACGGAAACGATGTCTGGCTGCACGCCTTGCTTGCCATCGTCGGCGCCTATTTCGGCTGGGTGCATCGCGAGGGCGCTAGCGTCGCCGCCTGATTGCGAGCTCGGACGGGCCGTGCGCAAGCAGTGCGCGGCCCCTCCACGATCTTTTGATTTCTTCTTGGCCTTCAGCGGCTTGCCGCTCGAGGCCGCGCCCTCTATGATAGATGGGCAAGACCGAGGCGCGCGACAGGCAGCGCCCGGCGCGGGGCCTTATACATCAGTGAGAATTCACATGCTTAGCCGTTGGTCGATCCCTTTCCTCCTGCTCTCGGCCGCGCCGGTCGCTGCGATCGCGGCGCAGCCCGGTCTGTCTTCGCCGGGCCAGACGGCTCCGCGGACTTCGGTCCAGTCCGTTCCACGCGCCGCGTCGAGCCAGTCGGTCCCGCACTCGACGGTGCCCGGGACGACGGCCGCCAATCCCGGCGATGCGGTCCTGCCGCCGTCGACCCTGGCCCCGGTGCCGCCGCCCCCGCCGCCGGTCGTCCAGGCGCAGTGGAGCCGCGACGATGCGCGCGAGCTGATCACCTATGTCGAGAAGATCGGCGAGGAAGGCCTCGATCCGGCCGATTATCGGCTCGACGCGCTGCGCCAGGCGCTTACCGGGAAGAGCGAGGACTATAGCCCGCTCGCCACCCAGATCTTCCTCAAGGTCGCCTCCGATCTCAGCTTCGGCCACACCGCAGCCGAGGCGCGAATCGACTGGCACATGGCCGACGATCGCTTCACCCCGCAGGATCAGCAGGCGCTGCTCGACCGGGCGACTTCCGGCCACATGACCACCGACGCGCTCGCCTCGCTGCTGCCCACCCATCCGCAATATGCGGCGCTGAAGGCGCTGCTGGCGACCACAGCGGACGGCGCCTTGCGCGACAAGATCCGGGTCAATCTCGATCGCTGGCGCTGGCTGCCGCGCGAGCTCGGCCGCAAATATGTGATCGTCAACGTGCCGGCCTACACCGTCGCCCTGGTCGAGAGCGGCACCACGCTCAACCGCCGCCGGGCCGTCGCCGGCGCGCTCAAGACCCCGACTCCACAGCTCAGCGCGGTGATCACCGGCGCGATCTTCAATCCCTGGTGGGAAGTTCCGTCGAGCATCTCGAAGGAGGTCAGCGGCAAGAAGGGCTATGTCTCGGTTCCGACCGGGGACGGAGGGGTGCGCTGGCGCCAGCCGCCGGGGCCGAAGAACGCGCTCGGACGGGTCAAGCTGGTGATGGGCAATCCCTATGCCATCTATCTCCACGACACCAACGCCAAGCATCTCTTCGACACCAAGGCGCGCGCCTACAGCCATGGCTGCATCCGCACCGAGGACGCGGTCGGCTTCGCCCAGACCCTGCTCGACGGCACCGATTGGGACCGCGGCAAGATCGACCAGGTCCTCGCCGGCGGCAAGACCAGCCAGGCCAACCTCGCGGCTCCGGTGCCGGTCTATATCGCCTACTTCACCGTCGCGGCGACCAGCGACGGCCCGGGCTATATGAGCTACAAGGACATCTACAATCGTGATGCCCCGGTGCTTACCGCGCTGGACGGTGCCCCGGCGGCGGCGCACATGGTCACCGCGACGCGCTGACCGGGATTTGGACGCCTGCAGAGCAGGTCACGATGTCCCCGATTTTCTTCGCGCTGCGCTGCGACGCGCCGGCAACCGGGCCCTTTGACGAAGTCGTCGCATAACCATGTCCCGACTGGTTTATGCAACCAAAGCGATGGGTGTGAGGTCGCGCTCGTCGCCGATCGGGAAGATCCTGGCGATGCGCGAAAGGCCGACGCAAAGGAGTCGCGAAGGTCGGCTTAAGACCAAGAGAGGGTGCTGGTCGAAAACCGCCACGGCTTCAGGCAGGCCTGCCGGCGCTGTGCGCGAATGCGGTCGCGTCCGCCAAATAGCGCGCGACGTTCGCTTCCCGACCGGAGGTCAGACCGGGCCGGAGCCCGGGCTGCCGGCGGCGCTGCCGCTATCGCCATCGTCGTCGCCATCGTCGGAGTCGGGGCTCAGGCTGGCGGTGGGCGCCTGCCAGTGCGCCGAAAGACATTTTGCGAAAGCCGCCATTGCGCCGTGGCTGCCCGCGAGCGGGAGGGTGTCCACATTGCGGCCCTCACGGCTGATCGTCATGCCCTTGGCGCTGGTGAAGTTGCGCAGGAAGCCGCTGCCATCGGCATTGCCCGGCTCGACGGTGAAGAAATAGCCGGGGCCGTCGGAGTCGATATGCTCGCGTGCGGTCGCCTTGACCAGGCGCCGCTTCTGGCCGGCGAAATCGACGCTGAGATCGTAATGATTGCCGTCCGGGAGCGCTTTCCAGCCGCGATTCTGGAGGAGAAAGCCGAGCTTGGAATCGCCGGCAAAGCCCCAGATCGAGATCATCGTCCCTTGCGGAGAAGTGGCCTGAATCATGCAGCCATTGGGCATCGCCGCAATGCCCCACGGGTCCTCGGCGGCGCCCGCGGCATTCGCCTGAGCGAGCGCGGCACCCGAAGACGCAGTCAACACCAAGGCCGCAATCAAACGCCCGAACATGCTGGGCTCCTTTCGGTCCCACCCCAGGATTGACCCGTTCAGCTCGCACAAACCGCCCGGCGGCGCCGCGGGTTGCAACGGTGATGAAAAAAGCGCCGAAAATAAGCTTCGGGCCCGGGCCATCGACGATGTTGGCGAACCGGCTCGCCCGCTCTAGGGAATGGGGATGACCAGGCCTTTCACGCTCGTCGTCCTTGCACTCGCCCTGGCAGGGAGCGTCGGCTGCACCCGTGCCAAGTCGGGACCCGAGGCTTCGGTCCCCGCCGACACTCCGGGCTGGCACCGCGTCGCGACCGAAGCCGATCGCAAGCGGCTGCGCGAATGGCGCAAGGCCTGGATCGAGGCGCTCGGCGCGGCCAAGGCATCCGGGCATCAGGCCGAGATCGCGGCCGCCGGGACTCTGCTCGATCCCGATGCGGCGCTGCCCGGCATCGATCTCAAGCCGGGCGACTATCATTGCCGCACCCTCAAGCTCGGCGCCAAGGGCAAGGGCAATCTGGATTATGTCGCCTACCCGCCCGCTTCGTGCCGAGTCGGCCCGGCCGAGGGGCAGGGGACGATGGCGTTCGTCAGGCTCGACGGCCCACAGCGGCCGATCGGGCGGCTCTTCGCGGACGGAGAGCGGCGGATGATCTTCCTGGGCACGCTGCAGCTCGGCGACGAGCAGGGCAGCCTTCGCTACGGGCATGACGCGCAACGCGACATGATCGGCCTGCTCGAACGGGTCGGCCCGGGCCGCTGGCGGCTGGTCTTTCCGCGCCCGGCCTTCGAATCCAAGCTCGATGTGATCGAGCTCACCGCCTCCTGAAGGAATCACCATGCGATCCGGAGTCTCGCTTCTCGCCGCCGCCGTTCTTGCCACCCTCGCTTGGCCAGCCGCCGCCGATCCGCTTGCCGACCAGGTCAAGGCGGACATGCCCGAGCTGATGACCTTCTATCGCGACCTCCATTCCCATCCCGAGCTGTCGATGCAGGAGACCCGCTCGGCCGGCCTCCTCGCCGCCGAGGCGAGGAAGCTCGGCTTCGAAGTCACCACCGGAGTCGGCAAGACCGGAGTGGTCGCGGTGATGAGGAACGGACCGGGGCCGGTGCTGCTGATCCGGGCCGACATGGATGCGCTGCCGGTGATCGAACAGACCGGCCTGCCTTTCGCCAGCACGGTGCGGGGCACCAGCCTCGCCGGGGTGGAGAGCGGCGTGATGCACGCCTGCGGGCACGATACCCACATGACCACCTGGGTCGAGACCGCGCGCCGGATGGCGGCCATGAGGAAAAGCTGGTCGGGCACGCTGGTGATGATCGGTCAGCCTGGCGAGGAGACCGGGGCCGGCGCCAAGGCGATGCTCGACGACGGCCTCTATACCCGCTTCCCGAAGCCGGCTTATGCGCTCGCCTTTCATGACAGCGCCTCCCTCCCGGCAGGGGTGATCGGCTACAAGGCGGGCTGGACGCTCGCCAATGTCGACAGCGTCGACCTGCTGGTGAAGGGGATAGGCGGTCACGGCGCCTATCCGCAGGCGACCAAGGACCCGATCGTCCTCGCCAGCCGGATCGTGATGGCGCTGCAGACCCTGGTCAGCCGCGAGAACGATCCGCAAAGCCCGGCGGTGGTGACGGTCGGGAGCTTCCACGCCGGCGCCAAGCACAATATCATTTCGGACGAGGCCAAGCTCCAGCTCACCGTCCGGTCCTATACCGACGAGACCCGCAAGCTGCTGCTCGACGGAATCGCCCGGATCGCGCGCGGCGAGGCGATTGCCGCCGGGATGCCCGACGACAAGATGCCCGAGATCACTCTGAATTTCGGAGGCGCGGTCTACACTCCGGCGACGTTCAACACGGAGAAGCTGACCGCGAACACTGCCGCACTGCTCACCCGTCGCTTCGGCGCGGCGCGGGTCCAGACCGGGCCGGCCTCGATGGCCGGCGAGGATTTCAGCCGCTATCATCGCGCAGACGAGGCGATCGAAAGCATGATCTTCTGGGTCGGCGGCGTTCCGAAGGCGAAATGGGATGCGGTCGGCGGCGATCCGGCCAAGCTGCCGTCGCTGCACAGCCCCTATTGGGCGCCGGACGCCGAGGCGGTGATCCAGACCGCGAGCGAGGCGATGGTGACGGCGGCGATGGGCGTGCTCGGCAGGAAGGGCTGATCGGGGATGACGAGCGGGGCAACCGACCGGAGAGTCGTCGACGCGGATGCGATCAGCGGCGTCCATTTTCGCTATTTCGACTTCATCATGGCGGCTTTCGTCACCATCCTCCTGCTTTCGAACGTGATCGGTGCCGGGAAGGTGGCGGTGGTCGACCTGCCCGGAATCGGGCCCTGGCCCTTCGGTGCCGGCATCCTGTTCTTCCCGGTCTCCTATGTGATCGGCGACGTGCTCACCGAGGTCTACGGCTATGCCCGCGCCCGCCGCTGCATCTGGGCGGGCTTCGGCGCCTTGCTGTTCATGGCGTTCATGGCCTTCGTCGTGGTCGCGCTGCCGCCGGCCTCGTCCTGGCACGGCCAGGACGCCTATGAGGCGGTGTTCGGCCAGGTCCCGCGCATCGTCTTCGCCTCGATCGCGGCTTTCTGGGCGGGCGAGTTCGTCAACAGCTTCGTCCTCGCCAAGATGAAGATCTGGACCCGCGGGCGCCATTTGTGGACTCGCACGATCGGCT
>JAQGLD010000529.1 GCA_028293055.1 Alphaproteobacteria bacterium | reverse complement strand
AGCCGATCTCTCGGGTCAGATAATCGTGGAAGGTCGAGACGAAGGCACCCGAGATGGAGGTGTCCGACGGATCATATTCGGGCCGCTCGCCGGCCGCGTCGGGGTTGGTGCCAGTATAGCGGCTGTCGTAGCGGCCGATCGTCAGTCGCCGGTCGCGGAGCAACTCGGCCTGGAAGCGGGCGAGCTCGACTCGCAGATTGGCGCGGCGGAGGAAATCGACCGAGAGCCCGGTGAAGCGGCTCATCTCGCGCGCCACCTGGTCCTCCTCCTGGTCCGACAGATCCTGGCCCTTGGCCAGCGCGGTCGCGTAAGCGCCGTTGGCGAAGACCCGCGCCTCCTCGACAAAGGCTTCGAGCTCGCTGCCCTGGCCGGCCTTCTTGTGATACCAGGCGGTCGCGGCATAGCTCGGCAGATAGCCGATATAGACCTGGTCGAAGCCCGGCTGGCGGACTCCGTAATTGAGGATCGAGGAGAGGATGACGACTCCGTTGAGCGCCATCCCGCGATCCTGCAGCGCGTAGGCGAGCGCGCCCGAGCGGGTCGTGCCGTAGGACTCGCCGAAGATGAACTTGGGATCGTTCCAGCGCGCATATTTGGCCGCATAGCGCAGGATCGCCTTGGCGAAGGCGTCGGTATCCTGGTCCACTCCGTAGAAGTCGGCCGGCTTGGAATCACCGAGCGGCCGCGAATAGCCGGATCCGACCGCGTCGATGAAGACCAGGTCGGTGCGGTCGATCAAGGAGTCGGGATTGGGCCCGAAGGCATAAGGCGCCGGCTTGATATATTCCGGGCTCGCGGTCTGCACGCGCATCGGCGCGAACGATCCCATGTGAAGCCAAAGGCTCGCCGAGCCAGGGCCGCCATTGTAGAAGAAGGTCACTGGCCGGCGCCGACCTGGCGCTGCCGGGCTGGTATAAGCGACATAGAAGACCGAGGCAGTCGGCTTGCCGTCCTTGTCGCGAATGGTGAGCGTGCCGGCGGTCGAGCGGTAGCGGATCGTGCGGCCCGCCAGGTTGATGCTGTGCTCGGATGATTTTTCCTGTTCCGCGACCGGGGCTTTGGCCTGGTCCTTGCTACTCTCGTCGCTCTTCGCAGCGTCGGCGAGGTGCCGGTCGTGCGGTGCGTCGGCAGCTTTCGCGGCGGTTCCGGCGAGCAGGAGTGCGACCAGGGGAAGGGTGACGAAACTGAGTGTGCGCATCGGCCAAATTCCTGGATTCGGGGAAGAATCCGGACGCTCTAGATGCGCCGTGGGCCGCGGTCGAGTCTGCGTAATCCCGTCTATGTCAGGCGCGGCGGAACACGTCCTTGGCATGGCGGCGCGGCTTTGGCGGCGCGAGCAGGTCGAGCTCGCGCGGGTGCAGCGGGACCAGGAACTCGCAGCCTATGTCCCTGCCTTGCGACCAGACGACGGTGCTTCGCCGTACCTCGAACCCAGGAAGCTTGAGCCACACCTCGGAGCCTTCCTCGAGCGGGCTGTCGGTCTCCGCCTTGAAGCCGCCCTCCGAGACATCGACCAGGGTCACCTCGGTCGTGGTGACTCCTTCTTCACGCAGGGCCGCCGCAATATTGACGATCCGCCGCTCGGCCTTGCGGCCGTCGGTGGTCGGAAATTGCGAGAGTTCAGCCTTGATGTACACGCTTCAGCGGACCTTGGGGAAATGAGGGACTGCACCTCTTTACCCGCCCCTGGCTAATAATTGGTTAGGGAAAGGCGGGCGCTCCTCGCAGGCTCGCGGATTCGGCGCTGCCTCGCCGGGCGGCGGCGGTCAGGCGGCGCGTGCGGTCTGGTGCTCCGCGCGCTCCGCGCTGCGGTCGATCATCCAGGGCACCAGCTCGGTGCCGCGCATCGGATGGGCGATGAAGAAACCCTGGCCGTGATCGCAGCCAAGGCTGGCGAGCAAGGCGAGGGTTTCGGCATCCTCGATTCCCTCGGCGGTCGCGGTCAGGCCGAGGCCGTGGGCCAAGCCGACCATTGCCTGGATGATCAGCCGCGATTCGCGTGAGCGAAGCGCGTCGAGGACGAAGCATTGATCGATCTTGAGCTCCGAATAAGGCAGCTGGCGCAGCTGGAGCAGGGACGAATAGCCAGTGCCGAAATCGTCGAGCGAGACTCCGATTCCCTTGATCCTGAACCGGGTCAGCGTGTCGAGCAGGCGCACCGCATGCTGGGTCGCGCCCTCGGTCACTTCGAGCGTGATCCGGTCGAGCGGAACGCCCTGGATCCGGCACATCCGGTCGAGATGATCGGGGAAATGCACGTCGCGAAGGGTCAGCGCCGAAATGTTGAAGGCGAGATTGGTTTCGACGCCCTGCTCGCGCCAGTCGATCCACTGGCGCAAGGCGGCTGCGATCACCCAGTCGGTCAGCGCGTCGATCGACCCGAACCGCTCGGCGAGCGACACGAAGGTCGAGGGTCCGATCGCTCCGAGCGCCGGATGGTCCCAGCGCGCCAGCGCCTCGACTCCGGTCAGGCGCCCAGTCGCGATCTCGATCTTGGGCTGGAAGACCAGGGAAAGTGCGTGGCGCTCGATCGCGAGCGAAAGCTCGGTCGCCAATTTCTCCTCGGCGATGACAAGCGGTATCACGAGACCGCTCGCGGCCGCGCCGAGCGGATCGCGTCGATCATGTCCGACACCCGCATCGGCTTGGTCAGCGGCCCGGCCATGCGCAGGCCGAGCGCCTCGCCGAGTCGCATCGCAGCCTCGAGCACCCGGCTGTCGAATCCGCTGACGATCAGCACCACCGCCTCGCTCTTTCGCTCGGCGAGGAAGCGGAGCAGCTCGATTCCGTCCGCTCCGGGCATTGCGAGGTCGACCAGGATCACGTCGGGATCCTCGTCCTCATAAGCGCGGCGGAACGTCTCGGCGCTGATCGTGATCTTCGCCTCGAAGCCATTCTCCTCCGCGGCATGGGCGAGGAAACGCGCCACCGACGGCTCGTCGTCGATCAGCAGGAGGCGCGGACGCGCCCCCGTCGGCGTCCGAGCGGAGTCGAAGTCGTGGGCGGCCGGCTCGCCGAAATCGGCGGGTTCGCGTTCGAACGCGATCGAAGCGAGACCCTCAGCCACGAGCGCTGCCCCGCCGGGCGGAGGCACGGCGCGCCCAGTTTTTCCTGCCGCGGCCGAGCCGCTCATCGGCTTCGCTGACATGGAGCCGCGACGCTTTCAACCCGCCCAGTCCGTGGCGCAGCAAGGCGCGCTGCCAGCTTGCGAATTCCTCGATGGTCAGGCGATAGAGGCGGAGCGCCTCCTCGAGCGGCAGCAGTCCGGCCTGGACCGCGGCGACAACCTCGGCCTTGCGCCGCGCGACCCATCTCCGGGTCTCGGGGGAAGGCAGGTCGGCCAGGGTCAGGCAGCTTTGCTCGGCGGCATGCCCTGCTTTTGAAACTTCAGTCATCACGCGGCCTCGCAATCGCTAGCCGCCCCGCTTCGTGAAGAATTAGCCCGCCAGTTTTAACGCGCTCGAAAGGAACAGGGTTAATGGTCATCGCACGTTCACGCCGTCGGCGGAAAGCAGGCTTGCATGGTTGGAGTTTGAAGATGGGCGCACGGATCAGGATGACGGCCTGGCTGGTTGCCGCATTCGCGGCCCAGGCGGCCCCGGGGTCGGCGCAGGATGCTCCGCAGCGCAGCTCGACCCTCGTCGTCTATGGCGACGACCGCTGTCCCCAGTCGAGCGGAAATGACGATATCGTCGTCTGCGCCCGCCGCCCCGAAAATGAGCGCTACCGAGTTCCCAAGCCGCTGCGCGACAAGGCACGGCTGCCCGGCGGCATAGCCTGGGGATCGCAGGTCGCGGCGATGGAGGAGGCGACTCGCTTCACCCGTCCGGACAGCTGCTCGGTGGTCGGCTCTGGCGGCCAGAGCGGCTGCTTCGCGCAGAGCCTCAGGCAGTGGCGTTCCGACCGCAACGCCGCCAGGGCAGAGGCCGCCCAGATACCCTGATAAGTCCGCGACGAACGCTGCCTCGCTTTACCTCTTTCATGCCACTTTTCTTTCGCGCTCAATGGGGTCATGCTGCCGCCTGTTCCTTTGGAGAGGAGCTTGGCGATGATTGCATTGGTGATCGCTTTGGGGATGACGGGCGCGGCGCCGGCGGCGCCGGTACCGCCGACCCTGCAGCGCAAGAATCTGGGGATGTGCTTCAACAAGGTCGTCGGCGACAAGATGAGCGACAAGCTCGCCGAAGACGCCTTCAAGGCCGCTGCGACGACGGCCTGCGCGGCCGAGGAAAGCAAGTTCCGCGATTCGTGGGTCTCCTACGAAGTCGGCATGAAGACGAAGCGTGCCGACGCCGAGGAGAATGCGAATTCGCAGATCAACGACTATCTGCAGAATGCCGTCGAGACCTATGTCGAGAGCGTGAAGCCGCCCAAGACCTGAGCGTAGCTGGTCTGCGTCGACTCACACCGGTACATCGCTGTTGCGCCGGTGATGCCAGGCGAACACCGCCATCGCGCCGCGATGCGGCCGCCAGGCTTCGGAGAGCTCGCGAATCTGCGCCTCGCTCGGTTTGCCTTCGAGGCCGAGAATCCGGCCGGTCTCGATCTGCACGGCGAGGTCTCCCGCGGGCCAGATGTCCGCTCGGCCCTCGGCGAAGAGCAGGTAGATTTCGGCGGTCCAGCGGCCGATGCCCTTGACCCGGACCAGCTCGGCAATGGCTTCCTCGTCGTCGGGCGGAAGATTGCCGAAGTCGAGCCGCCCGCTCACCACCTCCTCGGCGAGGCTCCGTGCGTAGCTCGCTTTCTGGCGGGAGAGGCCGGCGCTGCGCAGAATCTCGTCGCTGGCCTCGATCAGCGCCTCGGGTTGCGGCGGATCTCCGACCAGCCCGGTCAGTTTCGCCCACATCGAAGCGGCCGCCTTGACGCTGACCTGCTGGCCGACGATCGCGCGCAGCAGGGTCTGGTAGCCGGGCTCGCTGATCCGCGGCTCGGGATAGCCGGCCCGGAGGATAGCGGCTGCGATGGCCGGGTCGCGCTCGGCCAGCGCGTCGAGCGACTCCTTCAACGCGTCTGCACCGATTCCCATCACGCCGTCCCCGGGTTGCAAAAAGGGGCTCCGCCTAGCATAGCTCGCCCCCCTCCACCTCCCTAAACTGGGGCTTCAAAGTCATGGCGCAGCTCACCATCGTCTCCAGGGACGGCACAGAAAAGACCGTCGAGGGCCGCAATGGCTGGAGCGTGATGGAGAATATCCGCGATTCCGGCTTCGACGAGCTGCTCGCTTTGTGCGGCGGCTGCTGCAGTTGCGCGACCTGCCATGTTCAGGTCGATGAAAACTGGCTCGCCGCCTTGCCCCCGGTCAGCCCGGACGAGGACGACCTGCTCGACAGCTCCAGCCACCGTCAGGCCAACAGCCGGCTGTCGTGTCAGATCGAATTTGGCGAGGCACTCGACGGGCTGAGGGTCACTATCGCTCCGGAGGACTGATCCTCTAGAGCGTGATCAACTTTGATTACATCAAAGTTTGCGCTCTAGGTCTTTGATTTACCGCATTTTTGGAGTCTTCAGTCGGTTCCGACTGACTTGAAAATGCTCTAGGGAAACCGCACTACCGCGGTCGGAACTGCCTTGCTCGTCGGAGTCACCCGCCAGACGACCTTCGTGCCCGGACCGGCAGCAAGCCCTGCCTCATTATTCTGCATCACCAGGGTGGCGTCGGTCGTGAATGTGAATATGCCGTCGCGTTCGGCGGCCGAGACGTCGGGCTTTCCGGTCGCGCCGGTCATGTTCTGGTTCGAATCGCCGAATGCGATGGCCATCATCCTCGCCGTGCCGTCCTTGCGAAGCTCGATCGCCATCCAGGGGATGATCGCCATTGCGTCGATGTTGAGCGGGTAGACGAAATTGCGGTCGAGCTTGCCGGTGACGAGATAGTCGACCCGCATCTTGTTGCCGCCGAGATACTCCACCGAGCGGTAGCCGGCCTCCTTCGACAACGCTTCGGCGATCGCCTTGCGCTGGGCGATGGTCTGGGCGCTCGGTTCGGCCGGCGCGCTCTTGTTGGCGGCGACATCGGCGACGTCTTCGCTCTTGTTCGCCGTGTCTTCGGACTCACTCGGCTTCGAGACCTCGCCGCCCATCGCGCCCGCCATGCTCGAAGCCATGCTTTCGCTCGGATCGAGCATGATCACCTCGCCCTGGTAGGCGAAGGTGAAGCTGCGATCCTTGCGTATGTCGAGCGAGGCGGTGAACTTTCCGGGGCTCAACAGGCATGAGGCGAGCAGGAGCGGCATCGCCAGGATCGCCGCCAGCCGAAACAGCTTCATCGCGATTTCCCCCCAATCGTCACCCCGGCGTAGGCCGGGGTCTCGCGTCACCCGCCGTGACTTCCTCGAGCCGGGATCCGGGCCTTCGCCGGGATGACGGGAAATCGCCTCCCGGCTCCGCGCCTGTTCATCCCCGCTTCGTCGCCGCCGCATATAGGGCAATGGCCGCCGCATTGGAAACATTCAGGCTCTCGACCCGGCCGCTGATCGGAAGCTTGGCGAGCGCGTCGCAATGCGCTTCGGTATTCTGGCGCATGCCTTCGCCTTCGGCGCCGAGCACCAGCGCGACCCGCGCAGGGCCAAGCGCCGCCTCGAGCGTGTCGTCGGCCTCGCCGCTCAGCCCGATCCGCCAGAAGCCGGCCTCGGCGATTTCATCAAGCGCTCGGGCGAGATTGACCACCCGAACCCAGGGGACGGTCTCAAGCGCGCCGCTCGCAGCCTTGGCGAGGGCGCCCGATTCCGGCGGCGCATGGCGATCCTGAGTGACGATTCCGAGCGCGTCGAACGCCGCCGCGGAGCGCAGGATCGCCCCGACATTGTGCGGATCGGTGACTTGGTCGAGGACGAGCAGGGGACGGTGATCTTCGGCAGCGTCGAGCAGGTCGGCGAGCAGGATGTCGGGGAGACGCTCGACATCGGCGACGATGCCCTGATGCGGTGCGTCGCCGGGCACCAGCCGGCCGAGATCTGCGGCGTCGGCGTAGGTGATCGGGATGGTCGCGGGAATGTCGAATTCCTCGGCCGCATCGTGGGTCACGAAGATCCGGGTGATCCGGCGCTCGGGATTGGCGAGCGCCGCCGTCAAAGCGTGTCGGCCCCACAAGCGGGGGCGATTTTCGGGCTTGGTCGCCTGGCGTGCCTTGCGTCTCATCGCCGCTCATTGGCCTTCCCGCCCGGCGCTGGCAAGCTTGGCGGGCGGGGCCGGGGAGGCGGACCGAAAGAGCAGGGCAAGCTGCGGCTCGGCCAAGTTGACAGGCCCCGGTCCATTCGCCATTGAGCCGCCCTTCCTGTCGCGCAGGCGCCTTTGGAGAGGTGGCCGAGTGGTTAAAGGCAGCAGACTGTAAATCTGCCCGGGTTTCCCGTACGCTGGTTCGAATCCAGCCCTCTCCACCA
>JAQGLD010000435.1 GCA_028293055.1 Alphaproteobacteria bacterium | reverse complement strand
CCGTAATTGTCGAGCTCGTCGCGGACGGTGCGATAGGCCTCGCCGACATCCTCGTTGTTCGCGTCGACGAGATGGAGCAGCACCCGGCAGCGCTCGACATGGCCGAGGAATCGGTCGCCGATCCCGGCGCCTTCGGCTGCGCCCTCGATCAGGCCCGGAATGTCGGCGACGACGAACTCGCGGCCGCGATGGCGTACCACCCCGAGCTGGGGATGGAGGGTGGTGAAGGGATAAGCGCCGACCTTGGCATTGGCGTTGGTCACTGCGTTGAGGAAGGTCGACTTGCCGGCATTGGGCAGTCCGACCAGGCCGACATCGGCGAGCAGTTTGAGCCGCAGCCAGACCCACAATTCGGCGCCCGGCCAGCCGGTGCCGTGCTGGCGCGGCGCGCGGTTGGTCGAGGTCTTGTAGCTGGCATTGCCGCGGCCGCCGTCGCCGCCGCGCAGCAGCACGATCTTCTCTCCAACCCGGGTGAAATCGGCGAGCACGGTCTCTCTGTCGTCGGACAGGATCTGGGTGCCGACCGGGACCTTGATGACGAGATCGTCGCCGCCAGCCCCGGTCCGGTTCTGACCTGAGCCACCCTTGCCGCGTGGCGCCCGGAAATGCTGGGTGTATCGAAAGTCGATCAGGGTGTTGAGCCCGTCGACAGCTTCGAAGACGATGTCTCCGCCCTTGCCGCCCTCGCCGCCGTCGGGGCCGCCATATTCCACATATTTTTCGCGGCGAAAGCCGACGGCGCCGGGGCCGCCGGCGCCGGAGCTGATGTAGATCTTGGCCTGGTCTAGAAAATGCATGGAGCGCATCTAGTGCGTGAAGGGCCGAATGAGAACCGCCCAGCGCGGATTCAGCTGTCGTCATCCCCGGCGCAGGCCGGGATCTCGTGGAGAACGAGCTCGGCGCCTTTTCCTGCCTGATATCCCCGCTTTCGCCGGGATGACGGAATAGTGGCCGGCGTCTAGCCCCAGACGTCGTGTCACTTCACTCCGAACGTCCAGCCCTCAGTGCGCCCGAGCTCGGCGGTGAGCTGTGCGGGGTGCCAATAATCGGCGTCGCCGGCAATCGACCGCATGCCGGCGGCCGCGATCAATACGTCGGTCTCGTGATCGCTCGGCTCGTGGCGGAGCCGCGTCGGCCTGCTGCCGAGCGCGGCCAGGGCGATGTTGAGTTCCGCCCGGCTGCGCACCTTGCGGCCGCTGAGGCCGGCGAGGCGGATGAACAAGCGGGTGTAGATCTCGACCACCAGGCTGCCGGACTTCGGAACCTCCTGCATCGCGCCGCTTTGGGCGAAGTCGATCGGCCACACCTTCACCTTGCCCTCCAGCCGGTGAAGCAGGCGCATGCCGGCATAGCTCGCCTTGGCGACCTGCGCGGCGCCGACGCAATCGTAGAGGGTCGACGCCTTGCCGCCGCCGGTGGCGTTGAACGCATGCTCGCAGACCCGGTGGTGGAGGAAACCGGCCTTCGCCCCGTCGGCGGCACCGAAATAGAAATGGCGGCGATGATGCTGCTCGAGGAAGCTGGCGGCGCCGAGATCCTCGTCCTCGCAGAGCCGGTCGACATAGGCCCAGAGCGATCTGGCGTCGGATGGCGGCGCGCTTTCTCCGGGGAAATAGGCGCCGCGCTCGGCAATCGGAGGCGCGCAACTGAAGTCGAAGCCGAACAGGGTGGGCGCCTGCGCCGCAGTCTCGATCAGCCATTCGAGCACCTCGGTCCGCGACCATGTCCGTTCGCGCTCGATCAGCCGCGGAGCACGATCGCCTACCTCGGCGATCGCGATGGCGATCCCCTTATGCTTCTTCCCCTTGGCGCCCGACCAATCGATCGCGGCGAAGCGGGTGAAGTGATTCACGACTCTCTGCCGCCTTTCGCGGGAGAGGAAGCCAGGCAAGGCTTGGGAGGTGAAGGCCCGTATTGCGGACTCGGTAAGACCCTCACCCCTCCTCTCCCGCGGAAAGCGGGAGAGGGGCAAATCTGGCCATCACGGCAAAGCGTCGCCTCACTTCTTCTTCCGCGCCTTTGGCCGGGGCCGTCCCGCAGTCCAATCGCGCGAACGCTCGATCATCGCCTGTACCCGTTCCGGATCCGCGCTGTCGTAGCGGACGAGTATTCCGGCCCAGCCTTCATAATGCGCAGTCTGCCAGAACGTGTCGGGATCGGTCTCCTTGAGCATCTCGATCGTGTCGAGATCGAGCGCCAGCCCGAACGATGTCTCGGCTTCGTGGCTCGGGAACAGGAAGGCGCGGCCGTTCACCTTCACCGCCGGCTTGCCGTAGCTGGTCGAAAGCTCGGTCTCGGATAGCGACAATGCGAAGGCGATCGCAGCCTCGAAGGTCCTGATCGGTTCAGCCATCCTGCTTCTTCGCCCTCTGCTCGTCCCACCAGGCGATCCGCTCCGTTATCTTGCGCTCGAAGCCGCGGTCGGTGGGCTTGTAGAAGGTCTCGGGGTTCATCTCCTCGGGCCAATAATTGTCGCCCGAAAAGCCGCCCTCGACATTGTGATCATATTGATAATTCTTGCCGTAGCCGATCGTCTTCATCAGCTTGGTCGGGGCATTGAGGATGTTCTTCGGCGGCATCAGCGATCCGGTCTCCTTCGCGGATCGCCACGCCGCCTTCTGGGCAGTGTAGACCGCGTTCGATTTCGGCGCGGTGGCAAGATAGAGGCAGGCTTGGGCGATGGCGATCTCGCCCTCGGGCGAACCGAGGAAATCGTACGTATCCTTGGCCGCGATGCACTGGACCAGGGCCTGCGGGTCCGCGAGGCCGATATCCTCGACCGCAGCCCGGGTCAGGCGGCGAAGCAGGAACAAGGGCTCCTCGCCAGCGGTCAGCATCCGCGCCAGATAGTAAAGCGCGGCCTGCGGGTCGGAGCCGCGGATCGACTTGTGCAGCGCCGAAATCAGATTGTAGTGGCCCTCGCGATCCTTGTCGTAGACCGCCATCCGGCGGTGGATCAGAGCCGAGAGGGCGGCCGGATCGAGCGGCGACTCGATCTCGATCGAGAACAAAGTCTCGGCCTGGTTGAGCAGGAAGCGGCCGTCGCCGTCGGCGGTGGCGACCAGGGCGTCGCGCGCTTCCGCGGTCAGCGGCAGCGGCCGCCCTTCCAGCGCTTCG
>JAQGLD010000405.1 GCA_028293055.1 Alphaproteobacteria bacterium | reverse complement strand
TTCGGCGCCCGGTCTGGCCGGGCGCCGGACAGGATCAGCAGGCGTAGCGGCTGTTGTGACGCTGGATGTGCCGCCCGAGCAGGGCGCCGCCGACACCGCCGATAATCGGACCGGCGAGGCCGCGGCCACCGACCGCACTGCCGACGAGAGCGCCGCCGGCGCCGCCGATGAGCGCTCCGGTTGTGCCTTTGTGGCGATGGCAGGTGCGGTAATAATGATGGGTGGTTCGACGCGCGGCGTCCGCGGCCGAAGGGGCGGCAAACGACATCGGCATGGCCATCGTAGCGGCCGTGATTGCAAGCACAAGTTTACGCATGAATTGAGTCCTCTCTTCTTACTGGGTGATGCAACACCCGGACGGCCAATTGCGTTCCGCCTGCGAAACCGACGGAACCCGCCGGTTCGGCTGGGCGCAGTTCATGCCATTGGCGCCAAAGGAAATTCGAGTTCGTATTTTTATGACCATGGCGAACATGAGATCCGAGCGATGGAAGGCGGCAGCCGGCGCGGCCGTGCTCGAGGTCGCGCTCGCCTGGGTTCTGGTCACAGGGCTGGCGGTCGAGGCCCCGCATGCGGTGACCGAGCGGCTTCAGGTCTTCGGGATCCTGCCAACCCCGCCCAAGCCGCCCCCTCCCCCTCCACCGGCCCCGCGGCTGCGGACGCCGAAGAAGGAGGGTGCCGCTTCGCCGGCCAACCTAAGATCGACACCCACCGAAGTGGTCGCTCCAACGCCCAGGATCGTATCGCCCGTGCCGCCCCCGATCGTCTCGGCCCCGCTGCCCGGGCTCGGCGCCGATCCGTCGGCGGGCGCATCCAATGTTCGGGGACCGGGCACCGGAAGCAGCGGCGAGGGCAATGGCACCGGAAGCGGGAGCGGGGGCAATGGCGAGGGCGGCGGCGGCGGCGGCTCGCCTCCACGCTTTCTAAAGGGCGAGATCAGGGACAAGGATTATCCCAAGTCCGCCGGCGAGGCCGGAATTGGCGGCATCGTCGATGTGCAATATGTCGTCGGTACCGACGGGCGGGCGAGGAACTGCCGGGTCACCAGGTCGAGCGGCGATGCCGATCTCGATTTCACCACCTGCAGGCTGGTCGAGAAGCGCTATCGCTACAAGCCCGCGACCGACGGCCAGGGCAGGCCGATCGATTCGAAGGTCGCCGATTCGCACGAATGGGTCAGCGTCCGCGGCCAGACCCCGCGGGACGAGGAGAGATAGACGCTCAGCCGTTCGTCGCGGGTCGCGCGGCAGGACCGGCGCGGCGCGCGGGTGCCGAGGCGAGCGCATAATCCGCCTCGTAACCGACATGGTCGGACAGCATCTCGCCATCCGGCGCGTGCCCGAACAGGATCCGGATTCCGGTCACCGCAAGCCTGTAGCCGGGCGCTGCGGCGAACAATTGCCAGTCGCGGCCGCGGTGGAGGCTGAACGCGGCATCGGATTCACTGGCCCCGGGGCATTCGGGGCCCTTCGAAAGGCAGGTACGCAACGCGTCGGCGACCGGCGCATAGCCCTCACCGCGCCAGGCAGAGGCGACCTCGCCGAGCAAGGCCGCGCGGCGTCCCGGGGCGATTCCGACGTTGAAGTCGCCGGCCAGCACGATCGCGCTCTCCGGATCCGCATTGGCACGAAGGAAGCCGGCGAGCATGTCCACCTCTCGCCGATAGGCGTAGAAATTGCGCGCGTCCGCGACTCCGGTGGCGAAGCGAGAGACCAGATGGGTGGTCGCGACCGCCACCGGATGCGCGATTCCGGGCACCTTGACCGAGGCGAGCAGCACGCCCTTGTTGGCGAGGCAATCGAAGCCGGCGCAGGCATAATCGGGGAAGGCGGCCCGGCTCACCTTCACGATCGGATAGTCGGAGAGGAGGACCAGGCCGCTGTCGGTGAACTTGCCGAGACCTTCGCCGCGGAACCAGGATCCGCCTGCCTCGAAGCGCCGGTCGGCGGCCGTGTGCGCCGGATTTCCGGCGGTTCGGGCCGAGGGGCCGAAGGCGATGTAGCGATAGCCGGCCTCGACTCCGATCCTTTTGGCCGCCGGAGTGAAGGCTTCCTGCAAAACGACGATATGCGGCTGCGCGCCGAGCGCTCGCAGGGATTGCAGCCGCTGCGCGATCGCGCCGAAGGCGGCCGGACGGCCGCTGGCGAGCGGCCAAGGGAGGCCGTGCACGTTGTAGGTGAGGATCGAGAGAGCCGGCGATTGCGCCGGGGGGACGAGGCTTGGCGCTTCGGCCGTGCGGCCAAGCCCGGAGACGAGCAGCAGGCCGGCCGTCGCGGCGGCGATTGCAGCCATCCATTTCGCTCTTCGCCACCGGCTGTTCGTCACGGTCTCCGTCCCCACCTTTCAAGCAAGACGGTGCGGGATGACGATCACCCCAGCCAGTGAACAAGTCTTCATTCGTCCCGTCGAGCACGCGTCGGCAGCAAGCCCGAAAGCTCGACATTTATCGTTCTGCGACAATGAGATAATGAATAAAGGATGCGGTCCGTCAAACCTTAGCCGTCGGTAATCTTCGCCGACCGCGGCATGAAAAGTTGGACAGCCCGTTCTTTTCGAGACTGAAGCGGCCGCCTGCGGGCAACCGCCAGGCTCTCGTGATGCAGCCGTGCCTCGTCGAGCCGAGGCCAACGGCGTTTATGCGAAGCCTCGGCTCGCGCACCGCGCTGGGGCAGCCTCTATCTGCGCTGGGGCGCCGCGACGAGGCACGGGCCAGGTTGGCCGCCGCCGCGGGCATGGAGCTCAGCCCGGCCGAGATGGGCTTGCCGCACAGGATGGAGGCGAAGGCGCAGCGCGCCAGGTGAAGGTCAGTCCCGAGCGCCATTTGCCGGCGTGCCCAAGCCCCGCTTTCGGAGCAAGGCGCCCGAGACGGTCAATGCGCGCTCAATGCATGATGACGGTCGACCGCTTTTACGGGCCTTTCGGGGGAGGATCCTGTCCAGGCAGATCCCTCGGCTTCTCGCCGGTCAATCCCTGGGTCTGCTCGTGACTTCCCTGGCCGAGATCGCCGATCTTGCTGGTCTGCGTCTGCGGCGCTGCGCCGGGATCGCTGTCCGCCGCTTCACCGTCGGGGGCGCTGCGCTCCTTGATGTCCATCAGCCTCTCCTTGTCGCCGACGAATTTTCGTCAACGAAGGATTGAACGGGGCCGCCCCTTCCTCGTTCCCCACTCTTCCTCGTTCTGCCCCCTTCCTCGTTTCGCCCCCTTCCTCCT
>JAQGLD010000586.1 GCA_028293055.1 Alphaproteobacteria bacterium | reverse complement strand
CGCTGCCATCCTTGTGCACGAATCTGCTCTTCGCCGCGTCCATCAGAAGATCGATGTCGGGATAATGGCAATCGGTCATCGGGGGTCGGCCGACTGCGACGAAGACGCATGGCCCCGTCCCACGATTGACGAGATGGTGCCCGTTGGGGACGTTCTTCGGGAAAGCGGCGATGTCGCCCGGGCGCATGATCGTCTCGCCTTCGTCCTCGGTCAGCACGGCCTCGCCGGCGAGCATCACCACGATCTCGTCCTCGCCTTCGTGCCAGTGACGCTGGCTCGATAGCCCGCCGGCCTCGAGAACGACATGGCTCACCCCGAAATCCTTCAACCCGGCGGCCGGCGCGATCCGGCGATACCAGCGCTTGTCCATCGGATCCGAATGTGGCGCAGGATAGCCGGTGCGATTGGTCCTTTCGATAGCCTCGAGATTCACTTTCGGCATAATTCCTCTCCGCTGTGCAAGCTGCAGTCCGCTTGCTAGGCGCAGGCTCATGACGTCCGCAATCGATCCCGTCGATCTCGCCGCCCGGCTGATCGCCTGCCCCAGCATCACGCCGCATCCGGCCGGCGCGTTCGATGTGCTCGAGCAGGCGCTGCGTCCGCTCGGCTTCGAGGTGCATCGCTTCGTTGCCGGCGAGGCACCCGACGGTCCGGTCGAGAATCTGTTCGCGACCCGCGGCACCAGCGGGGTGCATTTCGGCTTCGCCGGCCATCTTGACGTGGTCCCGCCGGGCGAGGGCTGGGCCGGGGATCCGTTCAAGCCCGAGATACGCGGAGGCCTGCTCTACGGACGCGGCGCGGTCGACATGAAGAGCGCGATCGCAGCCTTCGTCGCCGCCTGCGCCGACCTCGACCTGCTACAGGGGACGGTCAGCCTGATCATCACCGGCGACGAGGAAGGGCCGGCCACCTACGGCACACCAGCGCTGATGCGATGGATGGCCGAGCGCGGCATCCGGCCTGACATGATCCTGATCGGCGAGCCGACCTCGGAAAACCGGCTCGGCGATGTCGTCAAGATCGGCCGGCGCGGCTCGGTCAACATGTGGATCGATGTTCCCGGTGTTCAGGGCCATGTCGCTTACCCGCATCGCGCCGACAATCCGGTGCCGAAGCTGGCGCGGCTGATCTCGGCGCTCGAGGCGATTCACCTCGACGACGGCACCGACACATTCCAGCCCTCAAACCTCGAGATCACCGCAGTCTCGACGGGCAGCACCGCAACCAACGTGATCCCGGGAACCGCGCGCGCTCAGCTCAACATCCGCTTCAACAATCTCCAGCGCGGCGAGGATCTCGTCGCCCTGGTGCGGCGCACGGCCGAAGCCGAGGCGCCGGGCTCGCGGGTCGAGGCCAGGATATCGGGCGAAGCCTTCCTGACCCCGCCCGGGCGCCTCTACGACCTCGTCACCCGCGCGATCCGCGAAGAGACCGGAGTCGAGCCCGAATTGTCGACCGGGGGCGGCACCTCGGACGGTCGCTTCCTGATCGCACTCTGCCCGGTGGTCGATTTCGGCCTGCTCAATGCGACCATGCACAAGCTCGACGAAGCCGCCTCGGTCGAGGATATCCGGACGCTGCACCGCATCTACGGGAGGATCCTCGCCTCTGCGCTGGCTTAGGTCTGGCCTGGCCGGCTTGATGCGAGTTCCCCGGCGAAGGCCGGGGTCCAGCCGCACGGAAACTGGATCCCGGCCTTCGCCGGGAAGCGATTCAATGGAAATGGTCAGTCCCTATCGCGTCGGCTCCCGCCGGCGACGGAGGATGATATAGAGCGCTCCCGCCCCGCCGTGGCGCGGATGCGCGCCGCGCACCGCTGCGATGCTGCCGGCATAAGGCGAAGCGGTGAGCCAGTCGCCGACCGCGGCCCGGATGCGGCCGCGCGCGATCGGAGGCTCGCCCTTGGGTGCTTTGCCGGTGACCAGCAGCAGCAACCGGTCGCCCCCGGAGATCGACCGCGCAAGGCTCGAATCGAGCAAATCATAAGCCTCGGCCAAATTGAGGCCGTGGAGATCGACCGCAGCGTCGGGAGCGACCTCGCCGCGTGCGAGGCGGCGATCCCAGGTGCCATCGAGCGTGGTGCCGGGAACCGGCCGCTTAGCGGGTGCAGCGGGCGCCTGCGCTGCGGCCCTCGGGCGAACGGCTCGCGGCAGCGCTTTAGCTTCGGCTGGTGGCGGCACCGGCACCTTGCGGGCCGGGTCGAGCGGCCTGACCGTCGCCATCACCCGCGCCCAAAGCGCTTCTTCCTCAGGGCTGAGCTTGCGCATTGAGCCGTTCCAGCGTCCCCTTCGGCACGAACAGGAAGGCGCGCCCCCTGCCCTGCATCCCGCCGGCGATCAGCGCCGCTTCGTCGCCTGCGCCCCAGAAAGTGTCGAAGCGATTGGCGCCGCGGATCGCGCCGCCAGTGTCCTGGGCGACCCAGATGCCGCTTGCTTCCGGCCGGTCGAGCGAAAGCAGCACCGGCGCTCCGAGCGGCACGAACTTCGGGTCGGCTGCGACGGTCGCGCGCGCGGTCACCGGATAGCCGAGCGCCCCGAGCGGCCCCGGCCCATTGATCTCCTTGAAGAAGACATAGGATTTGTTCTCGCGCATCAGCGCCTTGCCCTCGACGGGATGGGCGTGGAGCCAGGCGACCAGATCCTGCATGGTCGTCTTGCCGGGCTCGAGCAGGCCGCGCTCGCGCATCACCCGGCCGATGCCGACATAGTCGCGGCCATTCTGTCCGGCATAGCCGATCCGCATGACATTGCCGTCGGGGAGCCGCAGCCGGCCCGACCCCTGGATCTCGAGGAAGAACAGGGCCACCGGATCCGCCGCCCAGGCGATTTCGAGGCCACGATCGGCGAGGATCCCGTCCTCGATCTCGGCGCGCTCGTAATAGGGAACGATCTTGCCGTCCTCGAGCCGGCCACGGCGCAGCGTGCCCGCCGCCGCCGCTGCCGCAGGATCGGTTTCGACCAAATCAGGTGGGAGCGCGTAGACCGGGACATCGTAGCCCGCGACATGGGTGCGAGAGCCGGCGATCTCCGGCTCGTAATAGCCGGTCACGAAGGCCGACCCGTCGCCCACTCGGACAAGCTCGAAATCGCGCGCGAACAGGTCGGCGCGCGCCTCGGCGCTGGCGTCGGCCGAAAGCGCGGCAAGGTCGGCGCAGGGCCGCGCCCAGTCGTCGGGCCGGGTCAGGCCGCTGGCATCGGTCCGGCGGGTCAAGGCTGGGCAGCTGGTCAGGAAGGCGAGTCTCGCCTGCTCGAGCCTCGCCGGATCGATCCCGGCGATGTCCGGCCCGGCAGTCACCCCGGCTGCGACGGCATTGGCGGGGGGCGGAGGAGCCTGGACGGGCGGCACGGCGTGCTGGGCGCAGCTGCCGAGGATCACCAGCGCGGCCAGCCACTGCGGCAACAGGCGGAAGGCAGCAACCAGTCCGGAGCGCCTGCGCCTTTCGATCATGATTCGCCGCTGCTCATCAGGGCGCGATAGCGGGGATGCGAGCCTAAGGGGAGGCCGCGAACGGCCTGACGGCGGTTCAGCCGGCGTCGTCGGTTTCGACAAGCAGCCAATTGGGGTCGCGGCTGGCGAGATTGCGGCGGAACGTCCAGACATCGTGGGTCGGGATGGCGTCGCTCATCGTCCCGGCGACGACATTCTCCTCGGCGTCACGAGTCACTGCCGCGATATCGGCGTCGAAGCGGACCTGGATGCTCGCGGTGCTGCCATCGAGCCTGGCATCCTCGATCACCGCGCGCTCGATCATGACCAGCCGGTTGTCGAGCCGGTGACCGGCAGCGTCGCGCTCGGCGATCGCAGCTTCGAAACTCTCCATCACCTGGTCGCCGACCAGGGGCCGAAGCGCCTCGCGCTCGCCCTTCCAGAAGGCCTCGAGGATCATCTTGTAGGCCGCCTGGGCGCCTTCGAGGAAGCGGGCGACATCGAATTCATGGTCGGCCGAAATGATCGCCCGGATGCCCGAAGCGGCGCCGTCCTCATAGGCGAAGCCGGTGGCTTCCGGCCGTTCCGGGACGGCTTCAGCGACCGGCGCAGCAGTCTCCGGAGCGCGGGCGGTCTCCGCCGGGCGAAGGATCGGCTGCTGCTCGTGACCAGTCCTCCGGCCAAGCACGGAGTAGAGCCTTAGCCCTACGAAAAGCGCCACCATCGCCAGAAGGACAATTTCTACCGTCACCACAATCTCCGTAACACATTTCCTACATAGGCGCTGAGCGTTAAGGATTCAAATGGGCAACAGTTCCGTTTCCGCACTCCTGTTGCGCCCCTCCACCGCTCCTGCTACCCGCGCTGACCAACGGCCGCCGGGCGGCCAATCTCTCCTGAACCAAGGGTTAAGACATGGCCGAAGACGAAGGCACTGGCGTCGAACAGCAGGCGAACGGCAACGACACATCGCCGCAGGTGGGCTTCATCTCCCAATATGTGAAGGATCTGTCGTTCGAGAACCCCAACGCGCCGGCAGTCTTCCAATGGCAGGGCCAGCCCAAGATCGAGGCCGATTTCAACATCGGCGCGGCCGCGCTCAGCGACGAGATCCACGAAGTCACCCTCAGGGTCGAGGTGCGCGCCACCACCGACGGGCAGACGAGCTTCGTCGTCGACCTGCTCTATGCCGGCCTGATCGGCATGCGCAATGTGCCGGACGACCAGATCCAGTTCTTCCTGCTCGCCGAAGCGCCGCGGATTCTCTTCCCCTTCGCTCGGCAGATCGTCGCCCAGACCGTCCAGGACGGCGGCTTCCCGCCACTGATGCTCGAGCCGATCGACTTCACCGCGCTCTATTTTCAGCGTGCGGCCCAGGAAGCCGAGGGCAATGGCGGCAGCGGCGAGTTCACCACCCTCGCCTGAAACGGGCAGGGGGGGCGCTGACGTGACCGGAAAGCGCACATGAAGCTCGTCCGCTCGTTCGGCTCGGTCGGCGGCCTGACGCTTGCCAGCAGAATCCTGGCGCTCGTCCGGGATTCGCTGCAGGCCCGCTATGTCGGCGCGAACTTCGCGTCGGACGCCTTCACCATCGCGTTCCGGCTACCCAACATGTTCCGCGCCTTGTTCGCGGAAGGCGCTTTCTCGGCGGCTTTCATCCCGATGTTCAACCGCAAGGTCGGCGAAACCGGCGAGCTTGCGCCGGCGCTCGACTTTGCCGAGCGCGCGCTGTCGGTGCTGTTCGCCTTCCTGCTGGTCTCGACCGCGGCGATGCTGATCGGCGCCTGGCCGCTGACCTGGCTGATCTCGGGCGGCCTCCACGGAGCGAGCCAATCGCATTTCGCCTTCGCGGTCGAACTCTCCCGGATCACAATCCCCTATCTGATGCTGATCTCGCTCGCTTCGTTGCTTGGCGGCATACTCAACTCGCTCGACAAATTCTGGGTCAATGCCGCGGCGCCGATCCTGCTCAACATCGCGATGGTCGTCGCCCTCGCCTTCTTCAACGGCGACCCGTTCGAGACCGCACGGGTGCAGGCGATCGCGGTGCCGATCGGCGGAGTCCTCCAGCTCGCCTGGCTGGCGATAGCCTGCCGGGGTGCGGGAGTGTCGCTGCGTCCCCGCCTGCCACGACTCGATCCCGAAGTCAGGCGGCTCATGAAGCTGATCCTGCCGGCGGCAGCCGGCGCCGGCGCGGCCCAGATCAACCTCGTCGTCTCGGGTGCGCTGACCGGCGGCCTGCTCGCCTCGGGTTCGCTCTCCTACCTTTATTATGCCGATAGGCTGAACCAGCTGCCGCTCGGGATGATCGGAATCGGCCTCGGCACTATCCTCCTTCCGACCATATCACGCCTGCTCGGGCAGGGGCGCGAGGCCGAGGCGATGGACACCCAGAATCGCGGCATGGAGCTGGCCCTGTTCCTGACCCTGCCTGCGATGGTGGCGTTGATCGTCGCCGCCGAGCCGATCGTCCGCGGCCTCTTCCAATATGGCCATTTCGGCGCCGAGGACACGCGCCGCTGCGCATGGGCGCTGGCGGGCTATTCGGTCGGTCTGCCGGCCTATGTCCTCGTGAAGGTGCTCACTCCAGGCTATTATGCCCGCCACGACATGACCACCCCGGTGCGCTACGCGATCATCTCGGTGGGCGTGAACATCGTCGGCAATCTGATCCTGATCCCCTCGCTCAAGCAGTTCGGAATGGGCCATGTCGGCCCGCCCCTCGCCACCGCCCTGTCCGCGACGATCAATGTCTGGATGCTCTATCGGACCCTCCACAAGCGCGGCCATTTCGAGGCCGATGCGCAGCTTCGGCGCCGGGTGCCGCGCCTCGCCGTGGCTGCGGTGGTGATGGGCCTCGCGATCTTCGCCCTCGACCGATTGCTCGACCCCTATCTCGGCGGCCATCTGGTCGAGCGCTACCTTGCCTTGACCGTGCTGGTCGGCACCGGATGCGCGCTTTATGGCCTCGCCTGCCTGCTGACCGGCGCTTTCGCGCTGAACGACATCAAGGTCCTGCTCAAGCGCCGTGCGCGCGTGGTCGAAACGAAGGAATGACGATGCGAGTGGTGTCGGGCATCCAGCCCACCGGGAACCTGCACCTCGGAAACTATCTTGGCGCGATCAAGCAATGGGTCGCGATGCAGGACCAGTGCGAGTGCCTGTTCTTCCTCGCCGACCTTCACGCGCTGACCCAGCCGGTCGTCCCGGCAGAGCTGGCCGCGAGCACGATCGAAATGGCGGCGGCCTTGCTCGCCGCCGGTATCGACCCGAAAAGGTCGATCCTGTTCAACCAGGCCCGGGTCCCTGCGCATTCCGAGCTCGCCTGGATTCTCGGCGGCACCGCCCGGATGGGCTGGCTGAACCGAATGACCCAGTGGAAGGACAAGGCTGGCAAGAATCGCGAAGGCGCAAGCGTCGGCCTGTTCACCTATCCGGTCCTCCAGGCCGCCGACGTCCTGCTCTACAAGGCCAGCCATGTCCCGGTCGGAGAGGACCAGAAGCAGCATCTCGAGCTCGCCCGCGACATCGCGACCAAGTTCAACACCGACTATGGCGTCGAGCTGTTTCCGCTTCCCGAGCCGTTCGTCAGCAAGTCGGCGCCTCGAATCATGAGCCTGCGCGATGGCGGCGCGAAGATGTCCAAGTCCGACCCGTCGGACATGTCGCGGATCAACCTGATCGACAGCGACGAGCTCATCGCCCAGAAATTCCGCAAGGCGAAGACCGACGCCGAGCCCCTTCCCGACTCGTTCGATGCGCTCGAAGGGCGCGCCGAAGCGCGCAATCTCGTCACCATCTTTTCGGCGCTCGCCGACCGGACCCCGCAATCGGTGGTCGAGGAATTTGCCGGCAAGGGATTCGGAGCCTTCAAGCCCGCGCTCGCCGACCTTGCGGTGGCGACGCTCGCGCCGATTCGAGACCAGCTCGCCCGGATGCACAACGAGCGAGCCTATGTCGCCCAGGCGCTTGCCGACGGCGCCGAGCGCGCGAGGATTCTGGCCGCGCCCACCCTGCTGGCGGCCAAGCAGGCCGTCGGACTTCAGGTTTGAGGCCCGGGTCCCTGGCTTACTTGCGGACCAGGACCACGCCGCCGAGCACCATCAGGACCCCGACCAGCCGCAGCGGACTGAATTCGACACGGTCCAGGCCGAACGCACCGAACCGATCGACCAGCAGCGCCAGGCAAAGTTGTCCGGCGATCGCCACGGTGAGGAAGAAGGTCACTCCCAGCCGAGGCGCGGCGAAGGCTGTCAGCGCGACGAATGTGGCGCCGTAGAGACCGCCGGTCCACGCATACCAGGGCAGACTGCGCAGCACGCTCGGCGACGGCCGCACGCCGAGCAATGCGGCGACCAGCAGCAGGGAGACGGTTCCGACCGCGAAGGAGACCAAGGCGGCGTTGACCGGCGAACCCATCCCCTTGGCGAGCATCGCGTTGGTCGGCGCCTGTAGCGCGACCATCACGCCGCAGACAAAGGCCCCCGCGACCGAGACCGCGGCGAGCGGATTCAGCTTTCGAGCTGCCGGGTGAGCAGGCGGATGTCGGCGTCGAGCTCGGCGTCCTGAGCCCGCAATTTCTCGATCTGGCGGACGGCGTGGATCACCGTCGTATGATCCCGGCCGCCGAAACGCCGGCCGATCTCGGGCAGCGACCGCGGGGTCAGCTGCTTCGACAGATACATCGCGACCTGGCGCGGACGAGCGACCTCGCGCGCGCGACGGGCGCTGGTCATCTCCGCCTTGCGGATCCGATAATGCTCGGACACCTTGCTCTGTATCTCGTCGATCGAGATGCGACGCTGGTTGGCGCGAAGGATGTTGGAGAGCACTTCGGTGACGAACTCGATGTCGATCACCCGATTCTGCATCATCGCATAAGCGGCGATGCGGTTCAGTGCGCCTTCCAGCTCGCGGACGTTCGAGTTGATCCTCTTGGCGAGGAACATCACGACATCCTCGGGCACATCCACATCGGGAAGCGTCTCCAGCTTCTTCATGATGATGCTGTGGCGAAGCTCGAGGTCGGGTGCGTTGATGTCGGCGACCAGGCCCCAGCTCAGCCGCGACAGGATCCGCGGCTCCAGCCCGTCCAGATCCTGAGGCGCGCGATCGGAGCTGATCACGAAGCGCCGTCCGGCCGAGATGATCTCGTTCATCGTGTGGAAGAATTCTTCCTGGGTCGACTCCTTGCCCGCGATGAACTGGACATCGTCGATCATCAGCAGGTCCGCCGAGCGCAGCTGCTGCTTGAACTTGATCGTGTCGTTGGCGCGAAGCGCTGCGAGGAACTCGACCGTGAACTTCTCGGCCGACATGTAGATGATCTTCGCGCGCGGATTGAGGCGATGATATTCGTGGCCCATGGCATGCAGCAAATGGGTCTTGCCGCGTCCGGTGCCGCCGTGGAGGAAGAGCGGGTTGAAGACCACCTTGTCGGCGGTGGCGAGCGTGCGCGCCGCATTGTAGGCGACCTCGTTCGCCTTGCCGACGACGAACTTGTCGAACTGATAGCGGAGATCGGAAGAGCG
>JAQGLD010000349.1 GCA_028293055.1 Alphaproteobacteria bacterium | reverse complement strand
ATCCGGTTTCAGGGCGCTTCAGACCGTTGTGCAGGCTGCGGTGCCACTCTGTTGGTCAGCGTGGCGAATTGGCCACAATCGGCGCGCGGCAATGGCGGGCGATGAAATCGGAATGGAGCGGCATCGCGGTGGCGCAATCCTCGATCACCTCCTCGACATCCCTGAGGAAGGCGGCGAGTTCGGCTTCGGGCACCATGTCCACCATCGGGTCGTAGCGCATTTCCAGGCCCTGCCCGAGCAGGATCTGGACCCAGCTTTCCTCGCGGAACAGCTCGGCCTTGCCGTGGACGAAGAAACGGGCAGAGGCCTCGAACAGCTCGATCCGCTCTCGCAGGCTGTCGGGCACGGCCATGTTCCTGACATAATCCCAGAAGGGCGTGTCGGCGCGGTTGGTCACCTTGTAATGGGCGATAATGAAGTCGCGGACATCGCAATATTCGAAGTCGGTCTGGCGATTATATTCGTCGATATCGGCGGCGTTGAAGCCGGTGCCGGGGAACAAGGCGATCAGGCGCAGGATCCCGGTCTGGATGAGGTGGATGCTGGTCGATTCGAGCGGCTCGAGGAAACCGCTCGCAAGGCCCAGGGCGACGACATTCTTCTCCCACGCCTTGCGCCTCTTGCCGGGCGCGAAGCGGACCGGTCGCGGGTCGCCGAGCGGTCGGCCGTCGAGATCGGCGAGCAGCACCGAGGCGGCCTCGTCTTCGCCGAGATGGGCGCTCGAATAGACATGGCCGTTGCCGATCCGGTGCTGGAGCGCGATCCGCCACTGCCAGCCGAAGCTGCGCGCGGTCGACCGGGTGTAGGGGGTGAGGACCGGGGCGCTCTCGCACGGCACTGCGAGCGCTCGGTCGCAGAGCAGCCAGTGGTTCCAGTCCTCATAGCCGATGCCGAGCGCCTGGCCGATGAGCAATGCCCGCATCCCAGAGCAATCGATGAACAGATCGCCGCCCACCTCGCGTCCGTCGGCGAGGACGAGCGTGTCCACGAACCCGTCCTCGGGCCGCAGCCTGGCCGTCTCGACCCGGCCCTCGATCCGCTCGACTCCCCGCGCTTCGCTCTGCCGCCGCAAAAAAGCGGCGTAGAGCGACGCATCGAAATGATAGGCATAATCGATGTCGGCCATCGGCGAGCCGGGCAGGCGCGGATTGGGCAGGCAGAAGCGGTTCCTGCGGGCGGCGAGGCAGTTCAGCGAATAATGGTCGAAAGGCTTGACCGTGCCGCGCTCCGCCATCTTGAGCCAGAGCTGGTGGGCGTGGAGCCACCACAGATCCTGGCCGATCTTGCCGAAGCCGTGCATGTAGCTGTGACCCTTCTCGCGCCAGTCGACGAACTCGATTCCGAGCTTGAAGCTGGCCTGGGTCGCTCGGACCATCTCCATCTCGTCGATCCCGGCGAGGCCGTTGAACGTGCGGATCGCCGGGATGGTGGCCTCGCCGACTCCGATCGTTCCGATCTCCTCGGATTCGACCAATCGGATCTCGTAGCCGCGGACGAAGAGCTTCGAGAGCAAAGCCGCGGTCATCCACCCGGCGGTGCCGCCGCCGACGATCGTGATCCTGCGCAGCGGGGCGTTGGGGCGGTTCTCGATCATCTGTTGCGCCTGTCCGTGGTCCCGTCATTGGGAGGTCGGACATAGCGGGGCCTGCGGCTGCGCTTCCAGCCTATCTTTTCGCAGGGTCTCGGATCAGCGTGCGCGAGCGGCGGTCACTTCACCTCGGTATAGACATATTCATGCTGGCTATCGCGCACCGTCAGCGTGCGGGCGCCCTGGGCGTTGGTGCCGACCAGAGCGTCGAGACCGATATTGCCCGGTGCGATCGAGACGATCGAGACGCTTCCGTCGGCATTCCTGCGGGTGGCGAGCGGCCCGCGGATCGAGCCTGCCTCGACCCATTTGGCGCCGTCGCGGTCGCTGACATTGATCGTCCCCGGCTCAGGGCTCTGGTAGCGGGCGGCGAGGCCGGCGAGCACCGTCGGGTCGCCGGGCAGCGTCAGCCGGGCGCGGCGGGCCTCGGCCTGGACCTTCTGGCGCGCCGCCGAGGCTGCGACTTCCTGCACCGCTTCGGGCTTGCCGTCATAGACGATCTCGAGCAGGCGGCGCAGGAACGGTCCGAGCAGTGCCGGCCCGGAATCCGAATTGGTGAGGACGACCGCGCCGATCCCGGAATCGGGAAGCGCCCACCAGTCGCTGTGATAGCCCTGCAGCGTGCCGCCATGGGTGATGACCTGGACGCCCCAGGCGGTCCGGTTGAACAGGCCCATTCCGTAATAATTGTCCTCGCCGACCGGGACGCCCTTCTCGCGGCGCTTCAGGATATTGGCCTCGCTCACCAGCCGCTTGCCGTCGGGCGCGACACCCTTGGAGAGTTCGAGCTGGACATATTTCGCCATGTCGGCAGCGCTCGAGAAGGCACCGCCGGCGGGGCGATAGGGATAGACGGTGCGGTTGAAATAGTTCGACATCACGGCCAGCTTGCCGTCGATGTCGAAGCCGTGCGGCGGCGCCCAATCGCCGCTCTCGCCCTTGTCGTAATCGAAGGTCGTATCCTTCATGCCGAGCGGGTTGAAGATCTTCTCCTGCATCGCCCGATCGTAGGCCGCGCCGATCTCTATGTTCGGATAGAGAAGGTGGCCGCCGAGATAGCCCGAGGCCGAAGCAATCAGATTGTTGTACTGGAAGAGCTCGCCGAACTTGCTGGTCGGCTGGGTCTGCGAGAGCTGGCGGAACGTGTCCAGCGCCGGAGCGCCCTGATCGGCGAGGATGAAGGCATAATCCTTCCGCTGCAGGCCGGTGCAGGCGCAGACGAGAT
>JAQGLD010000303.1 GCA_028293055.1 Alphaproteobacteria bacterium | reverse complement strand
CGCCGCACGCTTATGCGACCGGCGTCAGCGACGTGTTCGTCAACGGCGTGCAGGTCGTGGCCCACGGCCGCCATACCGGAGCAGCTCCCGGCCGCTTCGTTCACGGGCCCGGATGGACCGGCTGGCCCGGCGGAGGCGCCTGCAGGTAGTAGCCCGGATCCTGCGCCGAAGCCGTGGGAACGGCGTTGACGCGCCCAATTCGGCAACTATGCTCCTGATCGGAAAATCACAGGAGGGCGAGATGACGTACGTGCCTGATAAAAGGCTCGCGGGGCTTGGATCCTTGTTACTCGCCGCCGCTGGCCTCACCGGTGCCGCAATTCCGGCCGCTATGGCCGCGCCCCAGGCGCCGCGCGCGGCCCGCGTGCCCGCAAAGGGCGGAACGATCGATCCAGCCCGCCTGCGAGGCCTGGCCGATTTCGTCGACGGCGTGATGGCAGAGCAGATCGCATCGCGCGAGGTCGCCGGCGGCGTCGTGAGCGTCGTCTATGGCGGCAACATCCTGTTCACCCGCGGCTATGGCTTTGCGGATATCGACCGGCATCGTGCCGTCGACCCGATGCTGACCTTGTTCCGGCCAGGCTCGGTGTCGAAGCTGTTCACCTACACCTCGCTGATGCAGCAGGTCGAGCTCGGCCGAGTGGACCTCGACGCCGACGTGAACACCTATATCGACTTCAAGATTCCGCCCTTCAAAGGCCGTCCGATCCGGGTGCGCGACCTGATGCAGCATACCGAAGGGATGAGCGATGTCGGCGGAATCATCACCCGCAATCCCGACAATCTCCCGGACTATCGCGACTGGATCAAGAAGCACATCCCGGAGCGAATCTGGGCGCCCGGCGGCGAGATTTCCTATTCGAACTACGGCGTCGCGGTCGCCGGATATATCGTCGAGCGAGTCTCCGGCGAGCGCTTCGAAGACTATGTCGAGAAGCACATCTTCACGCCGCTCGGAATGCATATGACGACCTTCCGCGAGCCGCTCACCGGCGCCATGCGCGACAATATGGCGGTCGGCTATCGCCTGATCGACGGCCGTTTCGTCGCCCAGCCCTATGAGTTCGTCAGCGCGATCGTGCCGGCCGGCGCGTCGGCTGCGACTGCGCCCGACATGGCCCGATTCATGCTCGCTCTGCTCGGCGGCGGCAGCCTCGGCAATGCCAGGATCCTGAAGTCGAGCTCGGTCGAGTTCCTGTTCGCCAATTCCATCGCCAACCCGCCGCATTTGCAAGGCATGGCGCACGGATTCTACGAGGTGAATCGCGCCAATCCGCGGATCGTCGGCCATGCCGGCAACACCGGCGATTTCCACTCCAACCTGATCCTTGCGCCCGAGAAGGGCTTCGGCTTCTTCATTTCGACGACGGGAGGGCAGAGCAGCAGCGACGCGCGCACCGAGCTCACCCAGGCGATCATCGGCAAGGTCTTTCCGCAACCGCCGGCGCCGCGCTGGACCGCGGTCGACAACCCGCCGCCGCCGGCCGGCGCCTATCGCGGCAATCGCCGCGATTATGCGCAGCCGGCCAATCCCCGCTACGATTTCAAGGTCTCGATGCCGGAGCCGCATATCGTCGTTGTCGAGGGCCCGGAGGGAAAGACCGCCTGGGAGCAGATCGGGCCCTATCTCTACCAACAGATTACCGGAGCCCGGCAGGGCGGACCCTATAATCGGCTGGAATTTTACGGCCTGCCGGACAATCCGAGCTTCTCCTTCTCCTATGAGCCCTACGAGACCTACCATCTGGTAAAGCCCTGATCGGCAGGTCGGGCCGGACTTTCCGCAGGCCAAGTCGTACCGCATCGATCGCATTGTTGGGCGCGGACCGGCGGGTTCCGTTGTCATCTTTGGCCGCCGAAGCGTTATCCCGATCAAGACACTAACCGCCCCTTCAGGCGCACGCGTCTTACAGGCCTCCCTGTTGCCGGGTCACCCGAAGGCGTGCGCCGCTGGGCTTCCGGGGTCGTGCGGATCAAGGGCTCATGTGGCGGAGGAGGGGCGGCCACAGTGGCAAAAAGCGCACAAGACCCATCTTTGTGCAGAGGCCCGTTGACAAAAGCCCCGATTGGTCTCTTACTTCTCCAACTAGGCCCATCTAGTCTTGATTGGGTTTACGAGGTCGCAATTGGCAAAAAGCTTACCAGGAGCTGAGCGAAGGCGGGCCCGCGGCGAAGCAGACGTGAAGTCGCTCGCCCGGGCGCATTCCGACGCGCGGGTTTCATGGGGGGAGGGAGACATATGTTTCTAGGCAAGCTCGCGTTTCGTACCGCACTTTCGGCATCGGTTGCCGGCGGCGCATTGCTGGTCGGCAGCCCGGCCTTTGCACAAGCCGCCCCTGGTCAGGAAAACCAGGCGGTGGGCTCGCCGGCCGATGCCGACGACCAGGACCAGACGATCGTCGTCACCGGATCGCGCATCGAGCGCGCCGGCTTCTCCGCGCCGACCCCGACGACGGTGATCGGCAACGAGGAGATCAAGCAGGCCGGCGCGGTCAATCTTCAGCAGGCGCTGAACGAACAACCGCAGATGAAGAACTCGGTCTCAGCCAACCAGTCCCAGGCCAATACGAGCGCAGGCACCGCGCCGGTCGAGCTCCGCGGTCTCGGCATCTCGCGCACCCTGACGCTGGTCAACGGTCGGCGCTTTGTCGGCGACAACAATCTCAACTTCGTCCCCACCAACCTCGTCAAGCGGGTCGAACTGGTAACTGGCGGCGCCTCGGCCGCCTGGGGTTCCGGCGCCGTCGCAGGCGTCGTCAACATCATCCTCAACGACGATCTCGAGGGCCTCGACCTCGGTATCCAGAGCGGCGTTTCGACGCGCGGCGACGGCTTTCGCTATACGGTGGACGGATCGTTCGGCACCCATTTCGCCGGCGGCAAGGGTCACTTCATGGTCGGCGCCGAATATGTCGACGACAAGGGTATCGGCATTTCGGGCAAGTCGGACCGGCCGTGGTTCGGCGCCGGCCTGGTGACCCTCCCCAGCGGCCAGAAGCAGCTTCAGCCCAACGTCAACGATCTCGCCGCAGCCGGC
>JAQGLD010000281.1 GCA_028293055.1 Alphaproteobacteria bacterium | reverse complement strand
AATCATCGGGGTGGATTTCCGCGACTGCGAGGACTCCGTGACGGTTGCCGCCATAATCGCCGAACGCCTCCTGCAGGGACGGTTCGACCCTGGGTACCTTGGCGAGATAGAGGTTGCCCTTGAGCTGTTTATGCTCGGCGGATTCGAAATCAAATTCCTCGATCCGGTTTCCCTGCACCACTGCCACCCGGGTTTCCTCCCGGTGGCGGGCGTCGATCAGCATACGCAATGTCATTAAAGTTTCTCCACACGCGCGCCGCGATCCTTGGCGGGCGCTGCGCGCGCTCGAATGGGGACGAGGGCGCGACGCTCGTGGCGCGCGCCCTGTATGTCCGGGTTAAAAAGGATTTCAGTGCCTCTGCTGCTTTCGGCAGGCCGGTCTCTGTTCCCGGCCGCAGCACCATCACCGCAGCGCCCGCATTGGCAGAGGGGCGGAGCGTGGTGATGGGAAAATGCCTCATGCAGCGTCAACCTTGGGTCGCCGGCATGGACTCAGCCGGCTCGATGTTACCGGCTCCAGATGGAGAGAAGGTGCAAAGCCTTCAACAGGGAGCCTGCCCGATCTGCTAGCATCTGCCGAAAGGGGCGGCAACCGCTAACGGCGGCGAAACAATGTATTTTTGCTGGACCGTGGCGGGTGGGCGACGGCAGAGTGGCGGTGATGGAGTACCTCCTAGTCCTCGTCGCCGCCCTGTTCGGCCTCGGCCACCCCGGCAGCGCCGAGGGCGGCGAGAGCGGCTTCACGATCGCGCTCGGCGCCGACCAGAAGGATCTGCCGCGCATTCTCGGATCGCGGAGACCCGATCGGCCGCTGGTGGTGATCGACCCCGGCCATGGCGGCAAGGATCCCGGCGCGATCTCGCCGATCGCCAACAAGCGCGAGAAGGATGTTACCCTTCAGGTCGGGATCGCAATCCGGGACGCCCTGGCGGCGTCGGGCCGGGTGCGGGTGGCGATGACCCGCGAGGACGACCGCTTCCTGGTGCTTCGCGACCGCTACGAGATCGCGAGGCGGATGAAGGCGGACCTGTTCATCTCGATCCACGCCGACGCCGCGCCGCACAATGACGGCGCCCGCGGCGCGACCATCTATACTTTGTCCGAGGTCGCCTCGGATCGCGAGGCGGCTTTGCTCGCCGCCCGCGAGAACCAGGCGGACCGGCTCGGCGACGCGCCGCTGAGCGAGGATGCGGGGGTCAACCGGATCCTGATCGACCTCGCCCAGCGCGAGAGCATGAACATCTCGGCGGTCTTCGCGGCAGTACTCAGGCGGGAGGGGTCGGCCTATTTCCCGTTCCGGCCCGATTTTCACCGCTTCGCTTCCCTGGTGGTGCTCAAGGCGCCGGACGTGCCCTCGATCCTGTTCGAGACCGGCTATCTGACCAACGCAGTCGACCTCTCCTATATCGAATCGCGCGAGGGGCAGAGACGGATCGCCTCCGGCATGAAGAGCGCGATCGAGGCGCATTTCGCCCGCCGGCTGGTCCGGCTCGCGTCGCGATGACCGCCGCTGCGCGGCGCGTCGCCTTCGCTTCGCCTTTTATCCCGACTCTGGCGATTTAACCTGCCGACAAAATGGTCTAGAGCCCCGTCCGAATGAGTGCCGACAGCAATTCTACCCGCCTCACCCTGTATCGCGATGCGGGCGGCCGCTTCGGCGGACTCGCGCGCCGCGCGTGGCAGCGGCGCTGGGTGCGGATCCTCGCGATCCTCGCAGCGATCCCCTTCATCCTCTATTTCCTGCTCTGGCTGGTCTTCGCCCGCGGCCTGCCCTCGGCGGATACATTGCTCACCTACCAGCCGCCGCTGCCGACCAATATCCGGGACACCAATGGCCAGCCGGTGCAGAGCTTTGCCCGCGAGCGCCGGGTCGAGCTCAAATATGACGAATTCCCGCAGCAGCTGATCGACGCCTACACCTCGGCCGAGGACCGCACCTTCTTCAGCCATCACGGCATCGACTATCCCGGCCTGATCGGCGCTGTCGGCGACTATATTTCGAAGATGGGCAGCGGCAACCGCGCCCGCGGCGGATCGACCATCACCCAGCAGGTCGCCAAGAATCTGCTGATCGGCGACGAATATTCGATCACCCGAAAGATTCGCGAGGCCTTCCTCGCGCGACGGATAGAGAATGTGCTGACCAAGCAGCAGATCCTCGAGCTCTACCTCAACCAGATATTCCTCGGCCGCAACGCCTACGGAGTGCAGGCCGCGGCGCGCGCCTATTTCGACAAGGATGTCGACCAGCTCAGCCTTCCGGAAATGGCCTATCTCGCCATTCTCCCCAAGGCGCCGAACAATTACGACCCGGACCGCGCCACGAGTCGAGCGCTTGCGCGCCGCAACTGGGTGCTGATGGAGATGGAGCGCAACGGCAAGATCAATGCCGCCCAGCGTGCCGCCGCCCAGGCGGCGCCGCTCGGCACGGTGCGCGGACCGAGCAACAGCGTTCGCAACATCGGCGGCTATTATATGGAGGAAGTGCGCCGCCAGCTGATGGACCGCTATGGTGAGCAGACCGAGAAAGGCTCGAACGGAGTCTATACCGGCGGCCTCTGGGTTCGCGCAGCGATCGACGTCGACAAGCAGCGCACCGCCGAGCAGGCGCTGCGCGACGGCCTGGTCCGCTACGAAAGCGCACGCGGCTGGCGCGATCCTGGCCTGTCGATCGATATCGACGGCAATTGGGCGCCGCGGCTGGCGCGGGCGCCGCTCGGCACCGGTTATCCCGACTGGCACCCGGCGGTCGTGCTGAGCCGCGAAGGTGCCGAGGCCGAGATCGGCCTGCCCGACGGAAGCACCGGCACCCTGCCCGCTTTCGCCGCGGCCATGCCCAAGCGGGGCACCGCGACGGCCGCGTTCAACTTCCTGCGTCCCGGCATGGTGATCGCGGTCAAGAAGGACGGCGCCAACTGGGCGTTGCGCTCCATCCCCGAGATTCGCGGCGCGATGATCGTCGAGGAGGTGGGCAGCGGCCGAGTGCTTGCCATGCAGGGCGGCTGGGACCTTCGCGGCGACGATTTCAACCGAGCCACCCAGGCCCAGCGCCAGCCCGGATCCACGTTCAAGCCGGTCGTCTATTCGGCGGCGCTCGACAACGGAATGACTCCGGCCTCGATCGTCGTCGACGGCCCGTTCTGCGTCTACCAGGGCGCCGGGCTCGGCCAGAAATGCTTCCGCAACTTCTCCGGCGGCAATGCAGGGCCGCAGACGATGCGCTGGGGCGTCGAGCAATCGCGCAACCTGATGACGGTGCGCACCGCAAACCAGATCGGCATGGACAAGGTCACGCGCCGCGCCCACGACCTCGGCGTGGGAGACTTTCCCAATTATCTAGCGATCGCGCTCGGTGCTGGCGAGACCACCGCGATCAAGATGACCAACGCCTTCTCGATCCTCGCCAACAATGGGCGCGCCCAGGCGCCGGTGCTGATCGACTATGTCCAGGACCGCAACGGCAAGGCGATCTACCGCGCCGACACGAGACCTTGCGAGGGCTGCAACGCCCCAGACTGGGACGGCAAGCCGATGCCTCGCCCGCCCCTGCGCACCCGCCAGGTGGTCGATCCGCTGACCGCCTACCAGATGGTCCATATCATGGAGGGAGTCGTCCAGCGCGGCACCGCCCAGGTGCTTCGCGACCTCGGCCGGCCGATGTTCGGCAAGACCGGGACGACGAGTGGCCCGACCAACGTCTGGTTCATCGGAGGCACGCCGGAGATCGTCGGCGGCATCTATATGGGCTTCGATCATCCGCGGCCGATGGGCGGCTATGCCCAAGGCGGAACGATCGCTGCGCCGATCTTCAAGCAGTTCGCCTTGAGCGCGTTCAAGGACATGCCGGCCGTGCCGTTCCGCGCCCCGGCGGGGATCCGGATGGTCCGCATCGACCGTCGGTCCGGCAAGAAGGTGTTCGGCGCCTGGCCGACCGACGATCCCAAGTCGGCGGTGATCTGGGAAGCCTTCAAGCCCGAGAGCGAGCCTCGCCGCTCGATCCGCCGCGACGAGATCGCCCCGGTGGCGGCCAAGGCGGCAGTGAAGGCGGTCCGCCAGCAGGAGCGGACCAAGGACAGCGATTTCTTGCAGAATCAGGGCGGGATTTACTAGGGCCGCGCGCAGGCGCGGCCCGTATCGCGGCGAAGGCCGGGATCCAGCGAGCGGCACGGCGTTTCACAACGAGGTCCCGGCTTTCGCCGGGATGACGAATAGGAATTCAACATGCGCGCAGAAGCGCAAGCCTATGTCGACCAGATACGGTCGGCGCTCGATCTTCTCCGCCGGTTCCTGGATTGGGATCGGGCGCTGAGGCGGCTCGACGAGCTCAATGCCAGGGTCGAGGACCAGTCGCTGTGGAACGATCCCAAGGCGGCTCAGGAGGTGATGCGCGAGCGTCGACGGCTCGACGAGGCGATCGGGGCGACCCGGGCGATCCAGCAGGAGCTCGACGACACGATCGAGCTGACCGAGATGGCGGAGGCCGAGGGCGACGATGCGATGGTCGACGACGCGCTCGAATCGCTGGCCGCGCTCGCCGAGCGGGCTGAGCGCGACAAGGTCTCGGCCCTGCTCGCCGGCGAGGCCGACGCAAACGACACCTATATCGAGGTCAATGCCGGCGCAGGCGGCACCGAGAGCCAGGACTGGGCCCAGATGCTCGCGCGGATGTACGGGCGCTGGGCCGAGCGCCACGGCTACAAGGTCGAGATCGTCGACGAGCATGCCGGCGAGCAGGCCGGGATCAAATCGGCGACCCTGCTGGTCAAGGGCGAGAATGCCTATGGCTATGCCAAGACCGAGAGCGGGGTCCACCGGCTGGTCCGGATCAGCCCCTATGACAGCGCCGCGCGCCGCCACACCAGCTTCTCGAGCGTCTGGGTCTATCCGGTGATCGACGACGACATCGACATCGATGTGCAGGACAAGGATCTGCGGATCGATACCTACCGATCGTCCGGCGCCGGCGGCCAGCATGTCAACACCACCGATTCCGCGGTCCGCATCACCCATCTGCCGAGCGGGATCGTCGTCGCCTGCCAGAATCAGCGTTCGCAGCACAAGAACCGGGCCGAGGCGATGAAGATGCTCAAGGCACGGCTCTACGAGGCCGAGCTGCGCCGCCGCGAGGCCGAGGCGGACGCGGTCAACGCCACCAAGTCGGACATCGGCTGGGGCCACCAGATCCGATCCTACGTCCTCCAGCCCTATCAGCTGGTCAAGGACCTGCGGACCGGCGTAACCTCCACCGCGCCGGCGGATGTGCTCGACGGCGATCTCGACCGCTTCATGGCCGCGGCCCTGTCGCAGCGCGTGACCGGGGAGGAAGTCGAAGTCGAAGATGTGGAATAAGGCCGGTATTTTCGCCCTGTTCGGGCTCGCTCTGCTCGGCGCCTGTCACAAGGCGGCCGAGACCCAATCTCCCTTCCCGGATCCGCAGCGGGCGGTCTCGCCGATCGTCTCGCCGCGTTATTCGAACGAGGATGCCCGCGACAGCCTGAGCGAGGCGCAGACGGTGATGAAGCTGGGCAATCTCGCCCCGGGGATGACCGTCGCCGACATCGGCGCCGGCGAAGGCTATTATACGGTTCGCCTCGCTCCCCTGGTCGGACGGAAGGGCCGGGTCCTCGCCGAGGATATCGTGCCCGAAACCCGCGACGCACTCGCCCGCCGGGTCACCCGCGAGAATCTGCACAACGTCGCGGTCAAGCTCGGCCTGCCCAACGATCCGAAGCTGCCGCCAGCCTCGTTCGATCGGATCTTCATGATCCACATGTATCACGAGATCCAGCGGCCGAGCGAATTCCTCTGGCACCTGCGCGACGCCCTGGTCCGCGACGGAAGGGTGATCGTGGTCGACGCCGACCGCTCGACCGACCGCCACGGCACGCCGCCGCGCCTGCTGATCTGCGAGTTCGGAGCGCTCGGCTACGAGCTCACCCGCTTCGAGCGACTGGCCGACCCCGAAACTTATTTCGCGCAGTTCGAGCCGCGCGCCGCGAGGCCGGAGCCGGCGCAGATCAAGGTGTGCCCGAACGGAAGCTAATGCGCAAACTCCTCCCCTCGATTTCGAGTGGGGGGGACCACCCGCAGGGTGGTCGAGGGGGTCGAGCGAAGCGAGTTCATCAGGTCGGTCGAAAGATGGGCCCTCCGCGCCCGCCCCTCCACCGCGTTGCGCGCGGTCCCCCTCCCCTGCAAATGCAGGGGAGGATTTGCTATCCCTTCCCAACCTCGCGCCTGCCCGTCATAGAAACAGCATGCAGCCCTATCACGACCTCATGCAGCGCATCCTCGACGAGGGCGTCGAGCAGAACGATCGTACCGGGGTCGGGACACGCTCCGTGTTCGGCCATCAGATGCGCTTCGACCTGTCGAAGGGCTTTCCGGTCGTCACCACCAAGAAGCTTCACCTGCGCTCGATCATCGTCGAACTGCTCTGGTTTCTGCGCGGCGACACCAACATCGGCTGGCTGAAGGACCGCAAGGTCGGAATCTGGGACGAATGGGCCGACGCGGATGGCGATCTCGGCCCCGTCTACGGCAAGCAGTGGCGCGACTGGGAGGGGCCGGACGGACGCCATGTCGACCAGATCGCCGATCTTATCGCGCTGATCCGGCGCGATCCGGCGTCGCGCCGCCAGATCGTCTCGGCGTGGAATCCGGCCGAGCTCGACCGGATGGCGCTCGCGCCCTGCCACTGCCTGTTCCAGACCCAGGTTGCCGCCGGCAAGCTTCACCTCCAGCTCTACCAAAGAAGCGCCGACGTCTTCCTCGGAGTGCCGTTCAACATCGCCAGCTATGCGCTGCTCACCCATATGCTTGCGCAGCAATGCGACCTCGAGCCGGGCACCTTCGTCTGGACCGGAGGCGACTGTCACCTTTACTCCAACCATCTCGACCAGGCGCGGCTTCAGCTGAGCCGCGATCCGCGCCCTCTCCCCCGGCTCGAGATCAAGCGCCGCCCCGAGGCCATCGACGGTTACGACTATGAGGATTTCGAGATCCTCGATTACGACCCCCATCCCCATATCAAGGCCGAGGTGGCGGTTTGAGCATCACCCTGGTCGTCGCTCGCGCCGCGAACGGAGTGATCGGGCGCGACGGCGCCCTCCCCTGGCGCATCCCGCCCGACCTCAAGCATTTCAAGGCGGTGACGCTCGGGTCGGCGATGGTGATGGGGCGCAAGACGTTCGAGAGTCTGCCGGGCCTCCTTCCCGGCCGCAGGCATATCGTCCTGACCCGCGATCCCGCGTGGCGCGCCGAAGGCGCCGAACCGGTCCGCACCCCCCAGCAAGCCCTGGAGATTGCCGGCGACGAGCGAGTCTCGATCATTGGCGGGGCCGAGATATTCGGCCTGTTCCTTCCCATCGCCCAAGCGATCGAGCTGACCGAAGTCCACGAGGAGGTCCAAGGCGATACCTATCTGCCGGCTTTCCCGAGCGACACATGGCGCGAGGCCTCCCGGGAGGATCATCCGCCCCAGGACGGCAGGCCCGGCTTCAGCTTCGTCCGGCTCGAGCGCGCTGACTAGCCCGCGTTGTCCGTCCCGCACTTGTTTCCTATAGGGCGCGCCATGGAGCGGCTGGACAGCGGCTCGGCGGTTCCGGAGCGGCTACGCGGGGGCATCGTCGCGCTCGGCAATTTCGATGGATTTCACCTGGGACACCAGGCGGTGGTCGGCCGCGCCATCGAGCGGGCGCGCGCCGAAGGCCGGCCGGCCCTGGTCGCGACGTTCGAGCCGCACCCGATGCGCTATTTCCGGCCGGATTCGCCGCCCTTCCGATTGACCAGCGCCGACCAGCGCGCCCGGCTGATCGAGCAGGCCGGCGCCGACGGGCTGTTCGTGTTCCGGTTCGACGCGGATTTCGCCTCGCTCACCGCCTCCGAATTCGTCGCCGACTGGCTGGTCCGCCAGCTCGGAGTCGCGGGAGTCGTCACCGGCGAGGATTTCACCTTCGGCAAGGCGCGCGGCGGCGATCTCGGCGTGCTGCGGCTGCTCGGCCAGGCCAACCGGATCTCGGTCGACGCGGTCGCGCCGGTGACCGATGGAGACGGACCGGTCTCCTCGACCCGGATCCGCGAAGCGCTTCGCGCCGGCGATTGCGGCACCGCAGCCCGCCTGCTCACCCGGCCGTTCACGATCGAGGGTGTAGTCGAGCATGGCGACAAGAGGGGCCGGGAGCTCGGCTATCCGACCGCCAATCTGGCGCTGGGCCGCTATGTCCGCCCGCTTTTCGGAATCTATGCGGTGCGCGGGCGACTGCCCGGCGGCGTAGTGCGGGACGGCGCGGCCAATCTCGGCATCCGGCCGACCTTCGATCCGCCGCGGGAGCTGCTCGAGCCCTTCTTCTTCGACTATGACGGCGATCTTTACGGCCAGGCGATCGAGGTCGAGCTGCATTCCTTCCTGCGGCCCGAGGAGAAGTTCGAGTCCCTCGACGCCTTGGCACACCAGATGGCCGCGGATGTCGCCGAGGCCAGGCGGAGGCTGGCGTGACCCGGAGGATGCGAAGGTGGCGGCCCCTCCTGATCCTGATCGCCCTGGCCTCAGTAGCGCTGTCCCTGGTCAACGCCTCCTGGCTTGCGCCCAGGCCGGAAGGGCATCTCACCCTCGTCGCCGATCGCGGCGTCGGGCAGCAGTTTGACCGGGCGGATCCCGGAGGTTGCACCGCCGCACGCATCCGCGCCGGCGGCGACAATGTTTATATCGAGAACACCGCCCGCTCGCTCTACGAGGCGCTCAAGCTCGGGGCTCAGGCGGTCCAAGTCCAGGTCCAGCGCAGCCGCGACGGGCAGATGGTCTTGTTCGCCGATCCGACGCTCGACTGCCGCACCAACGGCCATGGCGCGATTCGAGACCACGACCTCGCCGAGCTCAAGGCGCTCGACATCGGCTACGGCTATACGTCGGATGGTGGCCGCTCCTTCCCGCTGCGTGGCCGCGGTGTCGGCGCGATGCCGACAGTCGACGAAGTGCTGCGCTACATCCCGACCGCGGGGATCGTCTTCGCACTGCAAGGCTCGGAGCCGGCCGATGCCGACGCCCTGATCGCCGCGTTCGGCCGCGCCGGAGTGAACATCGACGACAAATATGGCTTCGTCGCCAGCGGCGGAGCCGCGGCGAGGATCAAGCAGCTCGCACCGGGCGCCTGGGTCTATGACGGCGCTGCCTCGAAGGCGTGCCTGGCCGACTATGTCAGGATCGGCTGGACCAGCATCGTGCCGGCGAGCTGCCGCGGAATCACCGTCATTGTCCCGCTCGACGAGCGATGGAAGATCTGGGGCTGGCCCTATCGCTTCTTCGACCGGATGGCCAAGGCCCACAGCAAATTGCTGATTTATGGCCATGAGCACAAAGGCGCGCTGACCGGGCTCGACCAGCCCGAGCAATATGACAAGGTCCCGGCCGACTTCCACGGCCACCTCTTCGTCGAGGACATATACGATATGGGTCCGGCGCTGCGCCGCTAGACTGAGGTTCGCCCGCCCGCTAAGCCCCGCCGGCAATGTCCGAAAAGCCAGATTACCGCGACACGGTCTTCCTTCCGAAGACCGACTTCCCGATGAAAGCCGGCCTTGCGACCAAGGAGCCGGCTATCCTCGCCCGCTGGGCGTCCGAGCAGCTCTACCAGAGGCTGCGCGAAGCGCGTTCCGGACGCACCCGCTTCATCCTCCACGACGGCCCGCCTTACGCCAATGGCGACATCCATATGGGCCATGCGATGAACAAGGTCCTCAAGGACATCGTCGTTCGATCGCAGTCCCTGCTTGGCAAGGATGCGCCCTACGTCCCCGGCTGGGACTGCCACGGTTTGCCGATCGAGTGGAAGGTCGAGGAGCAATATCGCAAGAAGAAACTCGACAAGGACCAGGTCCCGCCACGCGAGTTCCGCGCCGAATGCCGCGCCTATGCAGAGCATTGGGTCAAAGTTCAGTCCGAGCAGTTCCAGCGCCTCGGCGTGATGGGCGAGTGGGACGACCCCTACCTCACGATGAAGTTCGAGGCCGAGGCCAAGATCGTCGAGGAATTGCTCCGCTTCGCCGAGAGCGGTCAGCTCTATCGCGGCGCCAAGCCGGTAATGTGGTCCCCGGTCGAGAAGACCGCGCTCGCCGAGGCCGAGGTCGAATATGAGGAGATCGTCTCCACCCAGATCGATGTCGGCTTCGAGATCGTAGAGAGCCCGATCCCGGAGCTGGTCGGCGCCTATGCGGTGATCTGGACGACGACTCCGTGGACGATCCCGGTCAATCAGGCTTTGGCCTATGGGCCTGATATTGAGTATCTGGTCGTCGAGGCAGGGGGAAAACGCCTTCTTGTTGCCGAAGACCTGGCTGACACCGCCTTGGCCCGTCATTCCCGCTTGCGCGAGAATGACCCGTTGCGGGTGAGGGGTTCGGACCTCGCTGGAACTATCGCTCGCCATCCAATGCACCATCTCGGGGGCTTTTTCGCCAAAGCCCGCCCGTTCCTGCCGGGCGAGTTCGTCACCACCGACGCCGGTACCGGCCTCGTCCACATGTCTCCGGACCATGGCGAGGATGATTTCCTGCTGTGCAAGGCCTATGGTATCGAGCCGGTCTTCGCGGTCGAGGGCGACGGCAAGTATCGCAGCGACTGGCTGTGGCTCGGCGGCCAAGGCAGCGTGATCAACGCGAAGTTCAACGCGCCGGACGGACCGATCTGCGAGAATTTGCGCGAGGTCGGCGCGCTCTTCGCCGCGTCGGCGGACTTCAAGCACTCCTATCCGCACAGCTGGCGGTCCAAGGCCAAGGTCATCTTCCGTTGCACCCCGCAATGGTTCATCCCGATGGACCGCCAAACCAACCCCTCCCCTTCAGGGGAGGGGAAGAGGGCTGCGCAGCAGCGCGAAGGGGTGGGGGAGTCCGCGGAGACGCGGGTGGATGGGACACTGCCCCACCCCAGCCTCTCTCCTGGAGGGGAGGGGCTTAAGACCCTTCGCAGCACCGCCCTGTCCGCGATCGACGAGACGCGCTGGGTGCCGGAGCGCTCGAAGAACCGTATC
>JAQGLD010000265.1 GCA_028293055.1 Alphaproteobacteria bacterium | reverse complement strand
ATCTCTATGTCGCGAACGGCCAGGTCTTCGTCTACGCGCCCGGCGGCAAGCTGCTCCGCCGCATCGACGTACCGGCGCGGCCGCTCCAGCTCGTGATCGGCGGCCAGGATCGGCGCACGCTCTTCATCCTCACCCACCATGCGTTGTACGCAATGCCTATCTAGAATCCTCGGGGGTCGAATCCTGCGCCGGACTTCCTGGCAGGGTGGAAGAACGAGAAATGGAGTCGCGCCCCGGCAGGACGCGACTCCAGGTGGCGCGGCCTAGGGAGTCGCGCGTGACCTAGTCGGGCTGACCGAGGCGCACCGCCATCGGGGTGCGGCTCGCTTTAGAAGCGGTATTTGAGCGTGAGGCCGTAGGTGCGCGGATCGCCCGGGGCGCCGGCGATCAGGCCGGTATTGCCCGGCGCGACCTGCAGCGTCTCGATATAATGGACGTCGAAGGCGTTGCGCACCCAGCCGAAGATGTCGAACGCGCTGCCGCGGAAACCGACCCGGAAGTTGGTCAGCGCATAGCCCTCGACGTCGGTGTAGATTGAGGGCGAGGCGTTCGAGTTCCAGTGCGATCGGTAATTGCCGTCGACTCCGACATAAACCTGTCCTGCCTTGGCCAGCAGGGTGGCCGGGGCGTTGACCTCGGCGCCATAGGAAAAGGCCCATTTCGACACTCCGGGCAAATCCTCCCCCGAAATGTCGCATTGCCGCGGGCTGAGCGACCCCGGAACTCCGGCCGGCCCGGGCTGCTGGCTGCCATTGGCGGCGACGAAGGTTCCGCCGGAAAGCTCGGGCGGGCAGGGCGCGCTGGTGAACTTCACATATTTGGCGTCGGTATAGGCGCCGTTGGCGTAAGCGGTGAAGCGCTCGGAGGTGCGGACCTTGAAGTCGGCCTCGATGCCTTGCGACCGAACCTTTTCGGCATTGGCGAGATAGCCCCGCACCGTGCCGAACTGGCCGCCATTCACCGTCGCCTGGAAATTCTTGATGTCGGTGCGGTAGGCAGTGAGGTTGAAGGTTGCGCGGCGATCCCAGAACTGGGTCTTGAGGCCGATCTCGAAATGATTGACCGACTCCGGCTTGACCGTGCTCGCAGCCAGATTGGGCGTGTTGTCCGCGTTGAGCGGAAGGCCGTTCTGGTTGATTCCGACCGTCTTGAAGCTCTTCGCATAGGTCGCGTAGCCGAGAATATCCCGCGCGAACTTGTAGTTCACGTTGAAATCGTAGCTGGAGTTCCAGTCGCTGACCGACGGCGCGGTGAGCTGCGGCTGATAGACTCCGCACTGCGCCGCTAGAACCGACCCCGCCGCCGGACTCGGGGTGCAGCTGATCACCTGCCCCGCGCCATTGGTCACGATGCGCTGATAGAAGCCGATCTTCTTGTCATAATTGATTCGTGCGCCAGGCTGGATGGTCAGCGCGTCGGTCACCTTCCAGCTGACCTGGCCGAACAAGGCGGCGCTGGTGCTCTTGAGATATTGCGTGTTGTTCGCGGTCAGGCCGTTGAGGATGCTTGGGTCGTTCGCCTGGGCGCCGGTCAGGCTCCACCGGCTGGCATCGGGCCCCTGCTGCTCGAGGCCCTGGGTATCGATCCGCTGCTTGAATCCGAAGGCGCCGAGCACGAAGTCGATCTTCTTGCCTTCGTGATTGTAGCGGAATTCCTGGCTGTACTGATTCTGCTGCGAAGGGTTGTTCGAAGCGGAGACGATAGAGAGGCCGGAGAAATCACGGTCGTTCTGGGGCTTCCAGTCCCAGAAGCGCCAGGCCGTGACCGAGGTAAGGGCGCCGGAGCCGAGATTCCAGTTCACCTTGAGCGACGCGCCGCCGATCTTGTTGCCGGCCTGCAGCGGCGCATCGACATCGCTCAGCCGGTCGTAGGGATTGCGGCTTGGCACGACATAATTGCGTCCCGCCGCATTGGCCGCTGCGACGAGTGCGTCGAACTGCCGGGAGAGGGGGCGCTGGGTGGTGCCGACTCGGACGAACACCGTGCCGCAGCATTCGGGGTTCTGCCGGCTGTAATCGCCGGCCAGGGTAATGCTGAGATCGCTGTTCGGCTTGAACAGCAGCTGCCCGCGCAGGCCGAGATTGTCCTGCTCGTTGATATAGCGGTCGCTGGTCACATTGAAGAGGGTGCCCCGCCGGCTGGTCGTGGCGACCGCGAGGCGCACTGCGACCGTATCCGACAACGGGCCCGAGACGAAGCCCTTGGCCTGCCTGAAGTTCAGATTGCCGGCGGTCAGCTCCGCCCCGCCCTCGAAATCGAAGGTCGGCGGGTTGGTGGTGATGTTGATCGCGCCTGCGGTGGTGTTCTTGCCGTAGAGCGTGCCCTGCGGCCCGCGCAGCACCTCGACCTGGGCGACGTCGAGGAAGTCGAAAGTGGCTGCGGCCACTCTCGAATTATAGACATCGTCGACATAGATTCCGACGCCCTGCTCGAACCCGTCGCTGGTCAGGCCGTAAGGCACGCCGAGTCCGCGTATGTTGACCGAGGTGTTGCGCGGATTGGTGGTGTAGACCTGAAGGGTCGGCGCGATCTGCTGCAGCTTGACGACGTTGAAATTGCCAGTGGCCTCGATGCTGTCGCCCCGGATGACCGAGATCGCAAGCGGGACCGCCTGGGCGGCTTCGGAGCGACGGCGCGCGGTGACGATGATCACTTCGCCACGGGTCGCGTTGTCGGGGGCCGGGTCGACGGGCGCGGCTGG
>JAQGLD010000236.1 GCA_028293055.1 Alphaproteobacteria bacterium | reverse complement strand
AGGAGGCCTTGGAAACCTGCTTGGACGACTCCCCTAGCGAAACTGGAGGGGCCATCGGAAAGGCAGCGGTCCGCGGCGGGCTCCCCGTTCAAGCACCAGCCGGAGGCCGGAAGAAAAGAGCGGCTTTCCACCCCCCAAACGCCGCGGCCATCCCTCGATCGCGCGCCAGCGCTTGCGGATATGCAGGCGGGCCTCCCCCCGGCTGAAGCTGCATCGGAGGTGGCGCCACGCTTTGGCAGCGCCCATACACGGACCATGGCTTCAGAACCCCGCACCCCCCGCCTCGCTGTCCTGATCGACGCCGACAACGCCTCCGCCCGGATCGCCCCGGGCCTGTTCGAGGAGATCGCGAAGATCGGCGAGGCGAGCGTGCGCAGGATCTATGGCGACTTTTCCGGACCGCGGCTGAAGAGCTGGGCGGACGTGCTGTCGACCCATGCGATCATGCCCCACCAGAATTTCGCCTATACAACGGGCAAGAACGCCTCGGATATCGCGCTGGTCATCGACGCGATGGACCTGCTGCACAGTGGCCGCTTCGATGGCTTCTGCCTGGTCTCGTCGGACAGCGACTTCACCCGGTTGGCGGCGCGGATCCGGGAGCAGGGAGTCGATGTCTACGGCTTCGGGGAGCAGAAGACCCCGGAGAGCTTCCGCCAGGCCTGTCGCCGGTTCATCTACACCGAGAATCTGCTCCCGGGAGCACCGACTCCGGAAGAGCCCGGCCGGGCGGATGCGCGCCCGGCCTCGGCTGCGCGCAAGCCGAGCGTCGCCGCGCCGTTGATCCGGACCGCGATCGCCCAGCTCGAGGACGAGGACGGGTGGGTTCCGCTCGGCGGCGTCGGCCAGCGGCTCGCGGTGCTCTCGTCGGATTTCGATCCGCGCACGTTCGGCTTCGCCAAGCTCAGCGATGTGGTGGAAAATGCCGGCGGCTTCGAGCTCGACCGAAGCCGCGGCCGGGGAGTCTATGTCCGGATCAAGGCGCCGAGTCGGGCTAAGCCGACGCCGCGCTAGACATATGGAGCACGCGATGGCGGACAATGGGAGTGTCTCAACCTGGCCAGAACTCGATTACGAATCCTGGAAGGACAGCGCGCTCACCCTCCAGCTGTGGACCCAGATCGTCGGCAAGGTGCGGCTCTCCCTGACGCCGTGGCTCAACCATAGCTGGCAGGTGCCTTTCTATGTCACCGCGCGCGGGCTCGGCACGTCGGCGATTCCGATCGGGCCGGAGCTGGCCGAGTTCGAGTTCGATTTCCTGCATCATCGCCTGGCGGGATGGACCAGCACCGGGCGCGAGGCCGCGATCGCGCTCCGACCGCGGTCGGTCGCCGATTTCTATGCGGATTTTCGCGAGATGCTCGCTACGCTCGAAATCCCAGTCCACATTCACGAAGTGCCTAACGAGCTCGACGACCCGATCCCCTTCTCCCGCGACGAGATCCATCGCGACTATGATATGCAGGCGGTCGAGACGTTCCGGCGCGTGCTGGTCCAGGCGGACCGAGTGTTCAAGCAATTCAGGACGGCCTTCCTCGGCAAGGCCAGCCCGGTCCATTTCTTCTGGGGGAGCTTCGATCTCGCGGTCACCCGTTTCTCGGGCCGGCCAGCGCCGCCCCATCCCGGCGGAGTTCCCGCTTTGCCCGATTCCGTGGCGCGTGAAGCCTATTCCCACGAGGTGAGCAGCGCGGGATTCTGGCCCGGCAACGCCGCTTATCCCCAAGCCGCTTTCTATTCCTACGCCTATCCCGAACCCGCCGGCTATCGCGAGGCACGCGTCGAGGGTGGAAGCTTCGACACGGCGCTCGGCGAATATCTGCTGCCTTACGAGACGGTGCGGGCTAGCGGCGACCCGGACGCCGTCCTGCTGGCTTTCCTGCAAAGCAGCTACGAAGCTGCGGCGGATTGCGGCGATTGGGACCGGAATTCGCTCGAATGCGCGATCGGCCGGCCGGGAATCCCGCGCCCTGTCTAGAGGATCAACGTCCGCCGAGGGCTGGAAAAGCAGGCTCGATTCCGAAGCCAGCGCGGATTCGCATCAGTGCAGCGCGGGCGCGCGCCGAGTAACGCAGCGCCATCGAATAATGCGCCGCCCCGGCCGGAGTCTGGTCGGCGCGGATGGCGAGGATCGATTCCTCCTCCGCGCGCCGCAGCAGGAACTCGGTTTCGCTTTCCCTTGTGTCGGTCATGAGCGCACCTTCTGCTTCCCTGTCCCTCCACTATCGCATGGCTCGGTGACAGCGCGATGAACGAAGTCGAGGCAAAGCGTGCACTGGCGGTTCGGGTGGTGCGCGACGGGCGGGCGGAGGCTCAGTCTTCCGTTGCCCCCGCCGCGAGGTCCATGAAGTTTCGGGCGGCCTCTCGGTCGGCGGCCTGCTCGAAGGCGATGTCGAGATCGGGCGCGGCGCCCAATATGTACATCAGCGCCCAGAGCGCGAAACGCCGCCCGCGATCCTGCTCGAGACCGAAATCGACCTGCATACGCTCGATCCCGGCCTCGAGCGCCGAGGGCGGAACGGCGGCCAGATCGGTGGTCCCAAAATAGCGGCTGAGCTGGTCTTCGAAATTCATGGACCGGTTCCA
>JAQGLD010000226.1 GCA_028293055.1 Alphaproteobacteria bacterium | reverse complement strand
TGAACATGTCCTTCGATCGGCCGACGAGAAAGAAGAAGCCGTCCTCGTCGCGGCTGACAAGGTCGCCGGTGCGGAAGAACCCGTCTACGGTGAACGCTTCGGCGGTCTCGCCCGGATTTTGCCAATAGCCCTCGCAAATATTGGCGCCGCGAAGCACGAGCTCGCCCACTTCGCCAGCCTCGCACTGGCTTCCGTCGTCGCGGAGGATCAGATGCTCCATAGTCGGCGGCAGCAGACCCGCCGATCCCGCCTTGGCATGGATAAGGGCGAGATCGAGCGGCATTCCGAGCACCGTCCCGGCCTCGGTCATGCCATAGCCGTCGACGATCGGAATTCCGTCCGCCAGCCACTCGCGGATCCGAGACGCCGGATGCGGCGCTCCGCCGGTGAAGATCGCCTTCAGCCCGCCGAGGCGGCGCGGATCGAATCCGGAAGCGGCGCGAAGCATCTCGGCCATTTGCGGAACGCAGAAATAATGGGTGATGGCGAACTCGGGGTCGCCGAGCCGCTCGAGCGTGACGGCAGGATCGAAACCGCCCGACACGACGATCCTGCCGCCCATCATCAGGACCGGCCGGATGTTGGTGACCATCCCGATGACATGGAACATCGGCGAATCGACGAGGAAGGCGCTGTCGGCGGCGACCTCGCCGAGCACTGCGAAATTGAGCGCCGTGGCCAGCAGATTGCCCTCGCTGAGCAGCACTCCCTTGGGCCTGCCCGAAGTGCCCGAAGTGTAGAGCATCAGCGAGGGAAGGGCTGCGTCGCCGGATTCGAACGGTGCCGGCGCTTCACTCTCGATCCGGCTGGAGAAGACTTGCGCCTCGAGCCTCGGAAGCGCCTGACCCTGGATCCGATCGAGCAGCGCGTCGCCGTCGAGCAAAGCCGGCTCGCAATCGTCGATCAATGCGGCAAGCTATGTCGGGCTCAGACGCCAGTTGAGCGGCGCCAGGATCGCTCCCATCCGGGCGCAGGCGAGCTGGAGGATGATCAGCTCGGGCGAGTTGCGCGACAGCGCGGCGACCCTGTCGCCGGTCCCGACCCCCGAAGCTCGCAGCAGGGTGACCGCGGCTGCAACGGCGCGGTCGAGGTCCGAATAGCTCCACGCGCGTCCGGATGCGGCATCGGCGAGCGCGATCGACCGCGGTCGGCTGCAGGCATGCAGCCGCACGAAATCGGCAACCGGGCCCGGCCGGCCTTCCATCTCCACATCCTCTCCTTCAAAGGCTGGTCCAAGCCGTGTGACATATGTTGTGTCTCATAGCAATATCGCATAGTGGGTGCCGACCAGGAGAGAGACCATGACCAGCCGCCGCCCGCCATTCCGCGCCGACCATGTCGGCAGCCTGCTTCGCCCCCTTTATCTGCTCGAGGCGCGCGAGGCCGCGAAGCGCGACCCCGGCCAGGCCGAGCGGCTCGAGGCGCTCGAGGACCAGGCGGTCCGCGAGATCGTCGCGATGCAGGAGGAGATCGGGCTTCGCGGAGTGACCGACGGAGAGGCTCGGCGCGGCTCCTGGCACATGGACTATATCTACCAGATCGGCGGCATCGAGAAGATCGAGTCCGAGATCAAGGTCCACTTCCACAATGCCCAGGGCGACATCGATTTCACCCCGTCGGCGCTTCGAGTCTCGGACCGGCTCAGCCTGCCCTCGACCATCTTCGCCGATGCCTTCCTGTTCCTCAAGGAGACGGTGCGCCAGGGCACTCCCAAGCTGACCATTCCGAGCCCTTCGATGGTCCATTATCGTGGCGGCCGCGCCGCGGTCTCGACTTCGGTCTATCCGCGGCTGGAAGATTTCTACGACGATCTTTCCGCGGTCTATGCCCGCGAGATCGCCAACCTCGCCGGGCTCGGCTGCACCTATCTGCAGCTCGACGATACCAGCCTCGCTTATCTCAACGATCCCGAGCAGAGGAAGATGATCGCCGAACAGGGCGGCGATCCCGAACGGCAGCACGAAATCTATATCGGGATCATCAACAAGGCGCTCGCCGACCGGCGCGACGGGATGACGATCACCACCCATTTGTGCCGCGGCAATTTTCGCTCGTCCTGGGTGGCCTCTGGAAGCTATGATTATGTCGCCGACGCCCTGTTCAACCAGCTCGATGTCGACGGCTATTTCCTCGAGTTCGACGACGAGCGCTCGGGCGGATTCGGGCCGCTGCGGCTGCTGCCCAAGGGCCATAAGCGAGTCGTGCTCGGACTGATCACGACCAAGAGCGGTATGCTGGAATCGCGCGACACGATCTTGCGGCGGATCGAGGCGGCGGCCAAGTTCGCCCCGCTCGACCAGCTCTGCCTCAGCCCGCAATGCGGCTTCTCGTCGACCTTCGAAGGCAACGACCTCAGCATCGACGAGCAGAAGAGGAAGCTCGAGCTGATCGTCAGCATCGCCAACGAGGTCTGGGACGACGCGTAGCGTCATCCCGGCAAACTTACGTCATCCCGGCCCACTTGCGTCATCCCGGCGCAGACCGGGATCTCGTGGAAACCGGCTGCACTATCTTGTCGAACCGGGTCCCAACCTATGCCGGGGTGACGGGATTGGCCTCCGCAGCGCGCAGCCTCTCGATCACCAGCCGCGCCTTCACTCCGCCCTGGTCGATATTGTAGGCACGAAGCTTGAGGCCGGGGTTGCGCTCGATGGAGCGCTGCTGGGCTTCCAGCACGACGATGTCCTCGTCGAAGACTCCACCTTGCTGGCGCCTGAAACGCGCGGTGAAGCCGGTGTCATCCACGTCGAAATTGCGCGCCATCCCCCAGAAATAATGGGTTTCGGTTTCGCTCTGCGGGGTGATCGCGTCGATGACGAAGCCGCGCACGCCCTGATCGTGCGATTCGACGTTGGCACCGGCTTCGACCGGCGCGACTCCGACGTCGATGATGACATTGGACGGTGGCAGGAATCGGCAGATCTGCCAGCGGTCGACCGGGCCCTCCTTGCCAAGCGCGTCTCGCCAGAACGGCGGCGCCTCGATCGCCGGCATCCAGCGGGTGACGACGATCTCGTCGCCCTCGGCATGGGTGTCGATCGGAGCGTCCATGAGCTCCTGCTGGCCGATCGAGCCGTCATGGACATAGGTTTCGTGGGTCAGGTCCATGAGGTTGTCGACCAGCAGGCGATAGTCGCAGGCAATTCGGTTATAGCCGCCATCGAAAGTCCAGCCCGGCCTGCTGCACGGCCAGAAATCGGGGATCAACGCCGGATCGGCCTTGGTCGCCTCCCCGATCCAGATCCACACGAAGCGGTGCCGCTCCTCGACTGGGTAGGTCCGGACGCAGATCGACCGGTTCACCGAATCATTGCGCAGCGGCATCTGCTCGGCGCGGCCGTCGCTTCCGATCAGCAGGCCGTGATAGCGGCAGCGGATCGAATCGCCTTCCTTGATACCCATCGAGAGCGGCAGCAGCCGGTGCGGGCAGGCATCCCGCATTGCAGCGATGCTTCGGTCGAGCCGACGATAAAGCATGACCGGCTCGCCGCAAATCGTGCGGGCGAGGGGTGTTCGATCGATCTCGCTGTCCCAGGCGGCGACGTACCAGCGATTGTCGATCCAGGTAGTCATGGTGCTGCTCCCTTGTCCTCCCTATTCGCGAAGCGGATGGGGATGGGGACCACCCGAAGAGTGGTGGAGGGGTAACCGGCTCCAATCAAGAGGTTCGCGCGGAAACCTCCAGCCGGGGCGCCAGCTATCGCTCCACCATGGTTCGCATGGTTCCCCTACCCACCCCTTCGGCATGGGGAGGCTAATCGGCGTCGGTGCCGACGCGCTCCTTGTCATAGGCGCCGAGGCCCGGTTTGTAGCTCTTTTCGTCGATGAACTGACGGATGCCTTCCTTGCGGCCTGTATTGTCGTAGAAATTGGCCGCTTCCTGGGCGCGGATCAGATAGTCAATCGCGTTGTCGAAGGTCATCTCGCGGACCCGGCGCACCGCATCCTTGGTCGCCTTGAGCGCGACCGGATTCTTCCCCAGCAGAACCTTCGCTACTTCGGTGACCCGGTCCTTCAGCGCCGCGAGCGGGTGCGATTCGTTGACCAGTCCCCATTCGTCAGCCGTCCTGCCATCGATATTCTCGCCCATCATCGCGTGATACATGGCCTTGCGGAACGGCAGCAGCTCGGCCGCGACCTTGGCGGCGCCGCCACCAGGCAATATGCCCCAATTGATTTCCGACAGGCCGAACTGGGCCTCATCTGCGGCGAAGGCGAGATCGCAGGAGAAGAGCGGGCCGTAAGCGCCTCCGAAGCACCAGCCGTTGACCATCGCGATGGTCGGCTTCTGATAGTCGCGCAGTCGCTCCCACCACCCATAGGCCTCGCGCTGGGCCTTGCGAGTACCGGCCAGACCGAGAGCCTCGGTCTCGCGGAAATATTCCTTGAGATCCATCCCGGCGCAGAAGGCTTCGCCTTCGCCGGTGAGGACGAGGACCCCGACATCGTCGCTGAATTCGAGCTCGTCGATCACCTGGCCCATGCGCCGGTTGAGCGACGGGCTCTGCGCATTGCGCTTTTCGGGCCGGTTATATTTCACCCAGGCGATGCCGTCGACGATTTCGAAGGCGACCGTGTCCTGCTCGCTGCGCTCCAT
>JAQGLD010000571.1 GCA_028293055.1 Alphaproteobacteria bacterium | reverse complement strand
TTGTGAGTTCGCGACGGAAAAGCCGCGCCTTCGCCACCGTCTTCTTCGTCGTCGCGCGCATAGCCCCTCCACCGCGCTACGCGCGGTCCCCCTCCCCATCGCTTCGCGACAGGGAGGACTGGACCGGACACCCCAGCCAAATCCGATGACTTGGTCATCGCCGGCCACTCGTATCGCTCAGGTCCACACCTCGATCGCATGGATGATGAGGCCGACCAGGCCGCCGACCAGGGTGCCGTTGATCCTGATATACTGGAGGTCGCGGCCCACCGCGCCTTCCAGCCGGCTGGTGACGGTGCGGGCGTCCCAGCCGCGGATCGTCTCCGAGACCAGGGTGACGATGCCGTCGCCATAGGAGGCGACCGCTCCGACCACTGCACGGCGCGCGAAGAGGTTGATCTCGCGCTTCAGCCGCACATCCTGCTCGACGGTCTCGCCGAGCTGGCGAAGCGCCTCGCCGAAGCGGCCGGCCATCGCCGCCTCCGGATCGCGCGCCGCGCGGAGCAGCCCTGCGCGGCTATTCTCCCACAGCGAGCCGACCCAGTCGGTCACCGCCTTGTTGGCGACGATCTCGTTCTTCCAATCCTCGACCCTGGCGCGCGTCTCCGGGTCATATTGCAGGTCCCAGGCGAGCGTGGCGAGCGCTTCCTCCGCCTTCGACCGGAGCGGGTGGTGGGGATCGACCGCCATGTCGATGGTCAGTCGGCGCAGACCGTCGATGATCGCCTCGGCTACCTTTTCGTCGAGCCCGGCCATCCGCATGATCCAGCCGGCGCGCTCGTGGACCATGTCGCGGATCATGTCCTCATTGGCGTCGAGCGTGCGGCCGGTCCAGGTGACGATCGAGTCGAGGATCGGGATATGGCGCTCGTCGCCGATCGCCGCTTCGAGCGCCGCGCCGAGCAGGGGCGAGACCTCGAGCGACCTCAGCCGGGAGGCGACCGCGCCCTTGATCATCCCGCCCAGCCTCTCCTGGTCGAGCGCATCGAGCAGATTGGCGATCAGCCGGGACGCGCCCTCGCGCAGCCGGCCCTGCGATGGCGGCCGGGCGAGAAAGCGGCCGGTGGCGCCGGCGACATCGACCCGCCGCATCCGCCGCGCGACCACCGTCGGAATCAGGAAATTATCGCGCAGGAACGAGGCCAGAGCGGCCCCGATCCTCTCCTTGTTGCGCGGGATGATCGCGGTGTGCGGGATCGGCAGTCCGAGCGGATGACGGAACAAGGCCGTGACCGCGAACCAGTCGGCGAGACCACCGACCATCGCCGCCTCGGCAAAGGCCTTGACGAAGCCGAGCGCGGTCCAGCGTTCGTCGAAGCTGTCGGCGAGCAGGAACAGGATCGCCATGGCGACCAGCATTCCGGTCGCGACGATCCGCATCCGGCGGGCGCCGTTTGCGGCCGGCGAAGCGCGCACGATTACGGGGCCGGGGGCGGAACTCATGCCCGTCCTAATGGTCCCGCGCGGACCGCGCTGTCCAGCCGCCGGGCCACCCGCCCCGGATACTCATGCTCGAATCGCTGGTGCCTGACGGAGTTTCCCACTTCCAGGCACGACGCTCGAGCGCCCAAAGGGTTCACTCGGCGGGCTGCGGCTCGGGCTCGGGCGCGTGATCCTGCGGCCCCTTGTAGGTAAGAATCCGGCCGAAGAGCGGCCCAAGCCTCTTCTCCAGGCCGTCGGCGAGGCTGAATCCGGCCGGGACGATGAGCAGGGTGAGCAGGGTCGAGAGGATCAGGCCGCCGATCACGGTCACCGCCATCGGCTGATTCCACGACCCGTCGCCGCCAAGCGAAAGGGCGGTCGGGATCATGCCGGCGACCATTGCCACCGTGGTCATCACGATCGGCTGGGCACGCTTGTGGCCGGCGTCCACGATCGCTTCCCATTTCGGGACGCCCTTGGCCATTTCCTCGATCGCGAAGTCGATCAGAAGGATCGAATTCTTCGCGACGATTCCGAGCAGCATCAGCAGCCCGATCAGTACCGGCAGCGAGATCGGCATGCCGGCGATGTGCAGCGCCACCGCGCCGCCCAGCGGGGCGAGCAGCAGCGAGCCGAGATTGACCAGCGGCGGCAATGCCCGGCGATAGAGCAGGACGAGGACGGCGAACACCAGCATGATTCCCGCGACGACCGCGATGACGAAGTTGGTGAACAGCTCCGCCTGCCACTTGGCCTCCCCGGCGGCGACGAAGTGAACCCCCTGGGGCAGGCTCTTCATCGCCGGCAGGTCCATGATCCTGGCGCGCTCGGTCCCGGAGAGCGCGCCAGGAGTCAGGTCGGCGCCGAGGACCACGCGCCTTTCCTGGTTGTAGCGTCGGATCTGCGAGGGGCCGGCCCCGAAGCTGATCTTGGCGACCACCTTGAGCGGCACGGTCGTCCCCTTGGTCGTCGGCACCGGGAGGTTCTCGATCGTTCCGAGGCTTCGCCGGCTCTCCTCGTCGAGCGCCACCCGGATCGGGATCTGGCGATCGCTGAGGGAGAATTTGGCGACATTCTGGTCGATGTCGCCGAGCGTCGCGATCCTGATCGTCTGGCTGAGCGCGGCGGTGGTGACTCCAAGGTCGGCGGCGAGATCGAAGTTCGGCTTGATCGTGATCTCGGGCCGCGGCAGGTCGCCCTCGACCCGCGGCGCGCGAAGCGTGGACATGCCCTTCATTTGCTCGACGACGGCCCGGGCGCCCTGCTCGAGCAGGGCCGGATTGTCGCCGGCGAGCATCACCGCGATGTCGCGGCCGCCGGGGCCGCCGCCATTTTGCGACTGGAAGTTGACCCGCGCGTCGGCGATCTCGTTGAGCATCGGTGCGACCTTGCGTTCGAACTCCGTGCTGGTCAGCTTGCGACCTTCCTTGAGATTGATGAACACACTGCCGCTGCCGACATTCACATATTCCACCGAAGACTTCACGTCGGGTTGGGCATTGATGATCGCCTGTACCTTGTCGGCGACCGCCTTGGTCTGCTCGAGCGTCGCGCCCGGCACCATCTGGATGCGGACCCGGCTGAAGTCGACGTCCATCGTCGGCTGGAAGGTGAAAGGCAGCGTCGCGAAGGCGACAATGGTCCCGATGAAGGAGGCGACGGCC
>JAQGLD010000222.1 GCA_028293055.1 Alphaproteobacteria bacterium | reverse complement strand
GACAGGGGGGAAGGCATTCCTCCCCGGTACGGGCTACCGGATTCACACTTCTGCCTTCTAACCCCCCTCCCCCTTGTGGGGAGGGGCTGGGGGTGGGGGTGCGCGGCGAAGCCGCGCGCGCCGCTCCGCGGCGCACCATTGGCCGGATCCAAAGGACCATGCGGGGCATGGTCCGCCGACCAATCCCAACCCTCCCCCACAAGGGGGGAGGGTTCCGCACCTGAGCCGGTGCGACCGACGATGTGTGAATTGCGTAGGGTACGGGGAGGGGGTTCGGTGCGGGTCGCAGCCCTCACCGCAATTCCTGCCGTCCCTCACGCGCCGCCACGGAATCCAACAGTGCCAAAATGAACCTGTCTCGGACACGGAGCGTCGAGACCATGGCCTCGCCGGAGCTGCCGCGTTACACGCTGCCGATGCCCAGCGGCCGCAACCATGGAATCCTGATCGCCGGCGGGGGCATCTCCGGCAGCCTTGCGGCGCTCGCAATGGCCCGGCTGCGGCCGGAAGTGCCGATCCTGCTGGTCGGCGAGGAAGCCGGATTCGGCGGAAACCGCACCCTCCTGCTGTTCGACGACGACCTCGACGAGGCCGGCCGCGATTTCATCGCGCCTTTGACCGCCGAGAGCTGGGATGGCTATTATGTCGCCTTTCCGGGCCGCAGCCGGAAGATCAGGCTGCGCTGCCACGCAATCACCCCGGACCGGATCGACTCCGCGGTCCGCGAGGGCTTGCGGCCGGACCAGTATCGCACCGGCGAAAAGATCGTCGGAGCGCGCGACCAGAGCCTGCTGCTCAACGGCAGCGAGACGATCGCCGGCGTCGGAGTGCTCGACGCCCGCGCCTGGGTCCACCAGACCACGCTGGAGCTCGGCTGGCGCAAGAGCGTCGCTCGGCTGTTTCGATTCGAGGCGCCCCACCGGGTCGATCGCCCAGTGCTGATCGACACCACCGTCACCGCGGACAATGCCTTCTTTTCCTGCATCCCGCTTTCCGCCGATGCCCTGATGGTCGAATATATCGAGCATTCCGTCTCGCCCGACCTGGATCACGCCGCCGGCGCCGCCCGAATCGACGAATATCTCAAGGCGCGGGGCTGGAAGGGCCGCGAGTATGAGCGCGAGGAGAGCGCAGTGCTTCCGGTCGCGCTGGGCGGGGATTTCGGCGCCTATTGGCGGATCGGCGGGGCCAGGGTCGCCAAGCTCGGCGCCCGCGGCGGCTTCTTCCATCCGACCAGCGGCTCGCCTCTGCCCGACGCGATCGACACCGCTTTGCTTCTCACCCGCCAGCGCGACTTCGCAGGCGCGGCGCTTCACGACTGCTTCGAATCGCACGCCGCCGCCTTGTGGAAGCGGCGCGAATATCTGCGCGGTTTCAACCGGCTGCTGTTCCGCGCCGGCAGCCTGCCGCACACCGCGCTCGACGGTCTGTACGGCCTCGACCCGGCGGTCATCGCCCGCTTCCAGGCAGGCGAGCCGGGCCTGTTCGACCGCAACAAGATCAACGCCGCGACCGGACGCTGACCGGCCCGATCCGGCGCGCGATCCGACTCTTCGGAGGCTTCGATGACCCCCCGATGAGGTACAGCCAGAGCCGCTCGCCGAACCGCCGCGCGATCTCGCGACGCGCCCCGCTTGGAATCCGGTCGTCCGTGTGCTTTAGCCCCCGCCCATGAACATTCACGAATATCAGGCCAAGGAGCTGCTCGCGAAAGCCGGCCTCCCCGTTCCCGCCGGCTACCCGGCGATGACCCCCGAAGAAGCGGTCGAGGCCGCAGGCAAGCTGCCCGGGCCGCTCTATGTGGTGAAGGCGCAGATCCACGCCGGCGGCCGCGGCAAGGGGAAGTTCAAAGAGCTCGGCCCCGACGCCAAGGGCGGCGTCCGTCTCGCCAGGAGCGTGGACGAGGTCCGTGCCAATGCCGCCGAGATGCTCGGCAACACATTGGTCACCATCCAGACCGGCGCCGAGGGCAAGCAGGTCAACCGTCTCTACGTCACCGACGGGGTCGACATCGCCAGGGAATATTATCTCGCTCTGCTCGTCGATCGCGGCAGCGGGCGGGTGGCGATGGTCGCCTCGACCGAGGGCGGAATGGACATCGAGACGGTCGCGCACGACACGCCCGAGCGGATCACGACGATCACGATCGACCCGGCGCAGGGTTTCCAGCCGCATCACGGCCGCGCCCTCGCTTATGCGCTCAAGCTGACCGGCGACCTCAACAAGCAGGCCCAGGCGACCGCGCGCAAGCTCTACGAGGCGTTCATGAACCTCGATTGCGCGATGCTCGAGATCAATCCCCTGGTCGAGAGCGAGGACGGCAAGCTGATCATCCTCGACGCGAAGATGAGCTTCGACAGCAACGCCGCCTTCCGCCATCCGGAATATGAGGCGTTGCGCGATGTCACCGAGGAGGATCCGATGGAGGTCGAGGCTTCGAAGTACGACCTCGCCTACGTCAAGCTCGACGGCAATATCGGCTGCATGGTCAACGGCGCCGGCCTCGCCATGGCGACGATGGACATCATCAAGCTGGAAGGCGCCGAACCGGCCAACTTCCTCGACGTCGGCGGCGGCGCCACCACCGAGAAGGTCACCGCGGCGTTCAAGATCATCCTTTCCGACCCGGCGGTGAAGGGGATCCTGGTCAACATCTTCGGCGGCATCATGCGCTGCGACATCATCGCCGAAGGGATCATCGCCGCCGCCAAGCAGGTCGACCTCAGCGTTCCGCTGGTGGTCCGCCTCGAAGGCACCAATGTCGAGGAAGGCAAGGCGATCCTCGCCCAGTCCGGCCTTCCGATCGTAGCCGCCAACGATCTCGGCGATGCCGCGAGGAAGATCGTCGAGCAGGTCAGGCAGGCGGCCTAATTCGTCCCGGAAAAGCCGGAACGCGAGAGTCCGGCCGCACGGGGCACAGGAGAGAATGAGATGAAGCTACTGGTGCCCGTCAAGCGGGTGATCGATTACAATGTGAAGCCGCGGGTCAAGTCCGACGGCACCGGGGTCGACCTCGCCAATGTGAAGATGTCGATGAACCCGTTCGACGAGATTGCGGTCGAGGAAGCGCTGCGGCT
>JAQGLD010000173.1 GCA_028293055.1 Alphaproteobacteria bacterium | reverse complement strand
CCCACGAAGTCCTTCCGGAAGCGCTTGCCGCCTCCTCGCTCAGGCTGAGCAGCCGATCGGACGAATGTGCCGGGGCGGACATCTACATCGTCACCGTCCCGACCCCGGTCGATTCGGACAACCAGCCGGACCTCGGACCGGAGATCGGTGCGACGCGCTCGCTCGCAGCGCTGCTCGATCCGGCGCGCAAGCCGATCATCGTCTATGAAAGCACCGTCTATCCCGGAGTCACCGAGGAGGTTTGCGGGCCGCTGATCGAGCAGGTCTCCGGCCTGGTGCGGGGCTGCGACTTCTTCCTCGGCTACTCGCCCGAGCGGATCAATCCCGGCGACCGCGAACATAGCGTCGACCGGATCGTCAAGGTCATCGCCGGCGAGAATGAAGCGGTCACCGACACGCTCGCCTCGGTTTACGGCGCGGTGACCGAGGCCGGCGTGTTCAGGGCGCGCTCGATCCGGACCGCCGAGGCCGCAAAGGTGATCGAGAACGCCCAGCGCGACATCAACATCGCCTTCATGAACGAGATCACCCAGATCTTCTCCAGGATGGACATATCGATCTGGGACGTGCTGGACGCCGCGAGCACCAAGTGGAACTTCCTGAGGTTCCAGCCCGGCCTGGTCGGCGGCCACTGCATCGGGGTCGATCCTTATTATCTCAGCTTTCGCGCCCAGCAGCTCGGCCTCGATCCGCATGTCATCCTGTCCGGGCGCTCGACCAACGACCGGATGGGCGCCTGGGTGGCGGACCAGCTCCATGGCCGCCGCGGCGGACCGGGTTCGGTGCTGGTCATGGGACTCTCGTTCAAGGAGAATGTCCCCGACCTGAGGAACAGCCGGGTGATCGACGTCATCCGTCGGCTTTCCGATCTCGGCCACGATGTCAGGGTCCACGATCCGCTCGCCGACGCCGCCGAGGCGCGCCACGAATATGGAGTCGACCTCGCCACTGACGGGCTCGAAGGCCGCTACGACCTGGTTATCGTCGCGGTCCCGCACGCCGCTTATGCCGCGCTCGACGATGCGACGGTGGCCGGACTGGTCGCCGAAGGCGGCCTGCTCGCCGATCTCAAGAATCTCTACGCCGGCCGGCCCTGCGGCGGGGTGCAGCGCTGGACGCTGTGAGGGGCGCGATCAGATTCGGTGGTAGGCCTTGTACCAGTCGACGAAGGCCGGAACCCCGACGTCGATTCCGGTCGTCGGCGCATAGCCCAGGTCGCGCTGGATCGCGCTGATGTCGGCGTAGGTGTCGCGCACATCGCCGGGCTGCATCGGCAGCAGGATTCGCTCGGCCTTGCGGCCGCAGGCGGCTTCGACCAGGTCGATCATGCGTCCCAATTCCTCGGAACGGTTGTTGCCGATATTGTAGACCCGGTGCGGGCCGCGGCTGCCGCCGGCTTTCTCTTCGCCGTCGTCGGGCGGCGGATTGTCGAGGCAGGCGACGACCCCGCTGACGATGTCGTCGATTTAGGTGAAGTCGCGGCGCATGTCGCCTTCGCCGAACACCCGGATCGGCTCGCCGGCAAGGATCGCCTTGGCGAACAGCCACATCGCCATGTCGGGCCGGCCCCAGGGCCCGTAGACGGTGAAGAAACGCAGCCCGGTCTGGGGCAGCCGGTAGAGATGGGCATAGGTCTCGCCGATCAGCTCGTCCGCTTTCTTGGTCGCCGCATAGAGCGAGAGGGGATGGTCGACCCGGTCCTCGACCCGGAAGGGCAGATTCGTGTTGCCGCCATAGACCGAGGATGAGGAGGCGTAGACGAAATGGCTCGAGCGCCGGTGGCGGGCAAGCTCGATCATGTTGATGTGCCCGACCAGGTTGGAATGGACATAGGCATGCGGATTCTCGATCGAATAGCGCACCCCGGCCTGCGCCCCGAGATGGACGATCCGGTCGAACGACCGGCCGTCGAGCGACTGGAGCAGCGCCGCCTGGTCGGCGAAATCCACCTCGATCAGCTCGAAGCCCTGGTGGTGCCGGGCGAGCTCGGCCAGCCGGGCGCGCTTGAGCTCGACGCTGTAATAATCGTTCACATTGTCGATTCCGATCACCTGCTCGCCGCGGGCGAGCAGCCGCTCGCTGACATGAAAGCCGATGAAGCCGGCGGCGCCGGTTACGAGGATTGCCATGGATGCTTTCCAGTAGAGGAGTGCCGCGGCTTAGACGAAAGCTTCGCCCAAACTCAATCGCCGGCGACCGGATCGGGGCAAGTGACGCCAAAGGTGGACTTGGCCTCCCATTTCCCTCTAACGGAGCAAAAAGTCCTAATTAGAAGACCCAAGGCGCGATCCCGAGTGTCCATCCCAGCCGGCAAATTCTCGACGACACGGCGAACGCTGTGGCACCGGGTCCGCGTCCAGCTGGGCGTCGGTTTGCTGCTCGCCGTGATCATTCCGTTTCTGGTGCGATACCGGCTCGAATATCACCTCCAGGACCTCGACAGCCTCAAGAATAGCGGCATCGCCACGACGATCGCACTCGTCGCCGGCTATTACGGCTTCCGCCGCGTGTCCTTCTATCCGGGGGTGAGGGCGTCCTACCATATCTTCCCCTCGTTCGCGATCAGCTACGGGCTGGTCCTGGCGGTCTTCTTCTTCGCCCGGCTCGATTATAGCCGTATCCATTTCGCGGCGAGCTTCCTGCTCAGCGTGCTCTGGTATTATGTCGTTTACTTCAAGCTTCAGCGGCAGCAGCGGCTCCGCATCGGGGTCGTGCCCTATGGCGGGGTCGATCACCTCTTCGCGATACCCGATGTCAGCTGGATCCGGCTCAACCGCGCGACCGATCGCGACGGTTCGGTCGATGCCATCGTCGCCGATCTCCACGCCGACATCCCGGACGAGTGGGAACGCTTCCTCGCCGATTCGGCGATCGACGGCATGCTGGTCATGCATGTGAAGCAGATGGAGGAATCGATCACCGGCCGGGTCGCGATCGAGCATCTGTCGGAGAATAATTTCGGCTCCCTGATCCCCGGGATCGTCTACGGCAAGGTCAAGCGGCTGTGGGATCTCGTCCTCAGTCTCGTCGCCTTGCCCTTCCTCGTGCCCTTCCTCTTCCTCGTCGGATTGATCGTCCGCCTCGATTCGGGCGGCCCGATCCTCTTCACCCAGGAACGGATGGGCTATCGCGGCAAACCGTTCGTGATGATCAAGTTCCGGACGATGAAGCACCAGCGCGAGGTCGACGACGCCCGCTCCGATGCGATCACGCGCGACGACGACGAGCGGATCACTCGCGTCGGCCGCTTCCTTCGCCGCTACCGGATCGACGAACTGCCCCAGGTGGTCAACATCATCCGCGGCGAGATGAGCTGGATCGGACCTCGTCCGGAAGCGGTGTCGCTGTCGAAATGGTACGAGGCGGAGCTTCCCTTCTACCGCTACCGCCACATCGTCCGCCCCGGAATCACCGGCTGGGCGCAGGTCCGCCAGGGTCATGTCGCTGAGGTCGAGGATGTGCTGTGGAAGCTGCACTACGATTTCTATTATGTGAAGAACTTCTCCTTCTGGCTCGACCTGCTGATCATCGCCCGCACCGTCCGCACCGTGCTGAGCGGCTTCGGGGCGCGCTAGCGCATCGTGCGGAAAAGTGGGCACCGGTTTTCCGCGAAAAACGATGCGAAAACAAAAGCCTAGAGCATCCTCTGCGATACTTGAATCGCGCACGATGCTCTAGCCAATTCAGCCCCGCGCGCTGTCCGAGACGATACGGCCTTCGCGCATCGATATCGTCCGGTCGACCGCTTCGAGCGTGGCGTCGCGGTGGGCGATCAGGATCAGGGTCGGGCGCGAAGGCATCGCCGCGATCCGCGCGAGCAGGCTGCGTTCGCCCTCGACATCGATCGCGTTGGTCGCTTCGTCGAGCAGCAGCAGCCGCGGCTTGCGGAGCAGGGCGCGGGCGAGGGCGATTCGCTGGCGCTCTCCGCCCGAGAGCAGGCCGCCGCGCTCGCCGACCACCGAGTCGAGCTGGCCGTCGAAGCCGCGCACCAGCGCACCCGCGCCGACAAAGTCTAGCGCGGCCCAGAGCTCCGCTTCCTCTGAATCCGGGCTGGCCCAGAGCAGATTGGCGCGAATGCTGTCATGGAAGAGGAAGGGGTCCTGCGAGACGTAGGAAAGCGATCGTCGCCAGGCCGCGAGCCTGGCGCCCTCGATCGGCGCTCCGCCGACCAGGATCGCGCCGCTCGCCGGGGGATAAAGACCGACCAGCAGGTCGGCGAGCGTCGTCTTCCCCGCGCCCGACGCTCCGGCGATCCCGACGAATTCGCCTTCGCCGATTCGCAGGTCGATGTCGCGAACCCCGCTTTCCTCGCCCGAATCGCGATGGGCGAAGCTGACTCCGCGGAATTCGACGTCCGCGGAGGGCAAGGCCTCGGGCGCCACGGCGATTCGAGTCGCTGCGCCGGCCCGTTCCAGCTCGGCCTCGAGTGCCTTGATCTTCGCGAAGGCCGGCAAGCTGTGGGCGATCTGCTGGGCGCCCTGCTGGACCTGGGTGAGCGGGGCACTGGTCCGCGCGAGGATGACGAGAAGGGCGATCAGCGCGGCCGGAGAGCTGCCGACGAACATCATGTCGGCGAGCAGGACGAGGCCTCCGATCGCGGCCGCGAATCCGGTCAGCGCGACCTGCGCCTTGGCGCGTTGCCGGGCGAAGGCGACCTCGCGCTGCGACGCTTCCTGCAGGATCGAGTCATATTCGGCGACATAGCCGCCCTGGAGATCCTGGCTGAGCGCGAGCTTGAGGCCGCCGAGGAACTGAGTGGTACTGTTCATCAGCCCGAGCTGGGCATTGCTGAGCTCGGTGCCGAGCGCGCGGGCGCGCCGCGCCACCGGCCGCAGCCACAGCGATCCGATGATCAGCAGCGGGATGAGCAGCAGGGCGGTCAGCGGCGAGATCAGGATTGCGAGCAATAATTGCGCTGCGAGCAAGGCCAGAGCGACCGCAGTCTGGACGAGGAATTGCGACGCGATCCGAAGGCTCTGCACATCGCTGGCGAGAATATGGGTGATTCGGCCGTGGCTCAGCCGGGCGACCACGTCCCAGCGGCTTGCGGCGAGCCTTTCGACCAGTCGCAGGCGGTAGGATTCGACGAAGCGGGTCTGGATCCTGGCGAGCAGCACGTCGCGGCGGAGCAGGACGATTCCCCGCCCGACCATGATCAGCGCGAACAGAGCGAGCAGCCAGGCGAGCCGGCCCGGGGCGCTCTCACCCGGCAGCAGGTCGAGCAGGCGATGCGAAATCTGGTCGAGGCGCCGGCTGCCGCTGCCCGAGCCGAGCACGACTCCGAGCAGCGGCACCAGCATCAGCAGTCCGACGCCCTCGAGGATCGTGCCGGCAGCGACCAGCACGACCGCCGCGACCGCGCGGCCGCGCGCGAAGCCGAGGAATTCGCGAAGGAAGGCGCCGGCCAGGCCGAAGCGGCCCGGGCGCGCGGGCTTTTCGCTCACCAGCCCTGGCCGGCGACCGGCTCCGCCACGCCCGCGGCAGGAAAGCGCGCAAGCTCGCTATAATCGGCGGCGATCTCTCCGCCGATGACGATCCGGTCGCTCTCGCTCACCCAGACATGGGCGGCTAGGCCGCGCTCGGCATTCTGCAGCACGCCGTAATGGAGAAACGAGGCGATCCGCCGCCGGCGCAGCATCAGATGGAGCGCCAGCCCCTTCTGGAAGCACACCGTCCGCCACGGCACCAAGGCCGCGAGCCTTTCCACCGCCCAGCGGCAGCGTATCACTTCGGTCCGCTCCTCTGGTGTCGCTGCCGGCTTCGCGTCGCCGGGCTTCGACAGGAGCTTCACTACCGATCGAAACGGCGCAAGCTTGATCGCCAGCGAGACGAAGGCGAGCGTGACCAGGGACTCGGCGAGCGCGATCTGATTGAGCCCGCTCAGGCCAAGGAAGCCGAACAGTCCGGATCGCCGCCGCATGTCGTCTGCAGCCGGCTTCACGCCGCCTGCCGCCGGGTCGTGCCGATCTGCTCTTCCTGCCAGGCCTGGAACATCAATATCGCCCACAAGGCCGGGGTGGATTCGCGCGCGCCGCTGAGGTGCTGCTGCCAGCGGCGGCGAACGATGTCGGGATCGAAAAATCCGGAGAGGCGGCCCGGCTCGAGCAGGGCTTCCGCCCAGGGGCGCAAGGGTCCCTTGATCCATTCGCCGACCGGGATCGCGAACCCGGCCTTGGGCCGCTCGAACAGCCGCTGCGGCGCCTCGCGATAGAGCAATTTGCGCAGGATATGCTTTCCCTTGCCGCCGCGTATCTTCATCCCGATCGGGATCCGCGCGGCAAGCTCGGCGACGCGATGGTCGAGGAAAGGAACCCGGCCTTCGAGGCTGACCGCCATCGCCGCCCGGTCGACTTTGCAGAGTATGTCGTCGGGCAGGTAGGAGACCGCGTCGCAATACATCATCCGCACCGCGTCGGGAGCGTTGGCCGTGATCGCCATGTCGAATCCGCAATAGCCGCTCTCCCCGCCGAGCACCGGCGAAGGCTCCATCGACCATTCGTCGAGGAAGGAGTCGAACACATCGTCGAGGCTCTCCGCCCCGCCCATCGTTCGCAACGCCTTCTGCACCTTCGACCCGAAATGCGGCGGCCGGCGTCCGCCCGGAAGCGCCCGGGAGAGCCGGTTCCAGGCGTCGGGCGGGATCCTGCCCATCGATGCTCCCGCCATGCTGCGCAGCGGCCGCGGCAATTTCTTCATCTGCCCCCACAAACGGGCGGCTCCGAAATAGCGATTATAGCCGGCGAACAATTCGTCGCCGCCGTCGCCGGACAAGGCGACGGTGACCTGCTCGCGGGCGAACCGGCTGACCAGGTGGGTCGGGATCTGGGACGAGTCCGCGAACGGCTCGTCATAGTGGCTCGGCAGATGCGGGATGACCTCCTGGGTCTCGCGCACCGTCACATAGCGTTCGTGATGCTCGGTTCCGAAATGCGCCGCGACCGCCTTGGCATATTCGGCCTCGTTGAACCCGGCCTCCTCGAATCCGATGGTGAAGGTGCGCACCCGGCCCGGCGAATATTTCTGGTAGAGCCCGACGACGGTCGAGGAATCGATCCCACCCGAAAGGAATGCCCCGACTGGCACATCGGCGACCGCCTGGCCCTGGATCGCCTCGGCGAGAACCCGCTCGAGCTGTTCGAGCGCTTCATTCTCGTCCTCGATCGGATCGGCCAGCCCGGCGCTCACGGCGTCGCGATAGGACCAGTAGCGAGTTACCGGCAGGTCGCCGCTCCGCTCGCTCGGTGGATCGGACGGGATGTCGTGCGCGTGCTCCAGGGGCACGGTCAGGATGCAGCCTGGCTCGAGCTTGTAGAGGTCGCGATAGATGGACAGCGGCGCCGGAATGTAGGTGCGCGCGGCGAGCAGCCGGACGGCGCGGCGGTCGATCTCGTTGGCGAAGCGCGGATGGGTGCGGATTGCCTTCAGCTCTGAGGCGAAGACGAAATCGCCGCCGGTCCAGCCGTAATAAAGCGGCTTCTCCCCGAAGCGGTCGCGGGCGAGGTGGAGCTTGCGTTCTTTCCGATCCCAGAGCGCCAGCGAGAACATGCCGACGCATTTGCGCAGCGTCGCCTCGAGGCCCCAGGCGGCGATGCCCTCGACCAGGGTCTCGGTGTCGGAATGGCCGCGCCAGGCCCGGTCGAGCTCGCGCCTCAAAGCGACATGATTGTAGATCTCGCCATTATAGCTGAGCATCCAGCGTCCGTCGGTCGATTCCATCGGCTGGTGGCCGAGCGGCGAGAGGTCGACGATCGAGAGGCGGCGATGGCCGAGGCCGACCCGTCCCTCAGGATCGATCCAAACGCCCTGGTCGTCCGGTCCGCGATAGGCGATCGCGTCGGTCATCCGCCGCACTTGCGCCGGAGTGACTGCAATCGGGGAAATCAGGCCGGCAATGCCGCACATGGTAAGACTCTCGTCCTTTGTGGCTTCGCTCTCGGCAACCCGTCCGCGGTGGCACGGCGCGCACGGCGACGGCACTCCCGAAGGGGGTTCCAAGCCCGGCCTTGCTAAACTGATCGGTACGGCTAGGGAAGTGGCGTTGTCCGCCGCTGGGGGCTCTCAGCTTCAGGATCTGCCCGCCGATCGGAGCCGAATTTGCCTTCCCCAATCTACGTCACTCGGCCCTATCTGCCTCCGCTCGAAGAATTTCTGCCGATGCTCCGGGAGATCTGGGACAGCCGAAACCTCACCAATAACGGTCCCTTCCACACTCGGCTCGAAGCCGAGCTGGGGACCTATCTCGGCGTGTCCCACGTGTCGCTGGTCACCAACGGTATGCTCGCGCTGACCGCAGCACTGGACGCCGCCGATATCGACGGCGAAGTGATCACCACTCCTTATTCGTTCGTCGCGACCACTCACGCGGTCAGGCTCGGCCGGCTCGAGCCGGTGTTCGTCGACATACGTCCTTCCGACCTCAACATCGATCCCGACAGGATCGAGGCTGCGATCACGCCTCGCACCCGCGCCATCGTCGCGGTCCACGTCTACGGCAATCCCTGCGATGTCGACGCGATCGAAGCGATCGCGGCGCGGCACGGACTGACGGTGATCTACGACGCCGCCCATGCCTTCGG
>JAQGLD010000169.1 GCA_028293055.1 Alphaproteobacteria bacterium | reverse complement strand
CTGGAGGAAATGCGCGCCGGCGATCACGTCGCGATATTCGGAGGCACCGGCCGGCCCGGCATCCTTGGGATGCTGGAATGCGCGGCCATAGCCGATTCCGAGCCGGTAATTGACGGAAAGGACGACGAAGCCGCGCGACGCGAGATACTGGTTCATCGCGTAGGCGTGGGCATAATAGAACATGTAGGACCACCCGAGCAGCATCTGCCGCGGCGGACCGCCATGGACGAAGATCAGGCCCGGCTTCCTCGCCTTGCCGCCCGCAGCCTCGAACAGCTGGCCGTGGATAAGCAGGCCGTCGGCGGCACGGAACGTCACCGGCTTCGGCACCACCATCGGCCCCGGCGCGTAAGCCGCCCCCTCGGCAATCGCGCGCTCGCCGCCGGTTCCGATCCAGTGCAGGGCCGGCGGCCGAGCCGCGGTCGCTGCGATAAAGGCGATTCCGGTTCCGGCCGACACCGGAGTCCATTCCAGGCCCTCGCCCGAAGTGAGCGGAACCGGAGCAGCGCGGTCGACCGGGACCCGGAAGATGTGCCGGCGATCGTCGTCGCCGGCCATCTTGCCGGCATTGGCGCTATAGAGCAGCGACGCCCGGTCGGCGCTCAACGCGACATGCTCGACCATATAGGCGCCCGGCGTCAGCAGGATCGGCGAGCCGCCCGCCGCAGCCACCGAATAGAGATGCGGCCAGCCGTCCATCTCGGCGCGGAACACCAGCCGGTCGCCGGCCGCCCAGTCCAGATTCGGACCGTCGGGGATTCTCGGCCAGCCGCCCTCGAGCGTGCGGTCGCTCCGCCACGCCGCTTTGGCTTCGCCGCTCGATGCGTCGGCGACCCAGATCGACCAGGGCTGCGGAGTCTCGACCAGCCTCGGTTCGGGCGCCCCTCCGATCCCCATCCGCCGGGTGAAGGCGATCCTGGTGCCGTCGGGCGACCAGACCGGATTGGAGTCGCGCCCGCTCGATGGCGCGAGCCAGAGGATCGGCCGATCCTTCGCGCTGAACAGGCCGACGAAGGCGTGATCGCCGCGGTTCGAGACGAAGGCGAGCCGGCTTCCGTCGGGCGACCAGGTCAGGCTGCCGATCTTGCCGCGGTCGAAGAACAGTCGCTCGGGTTTGAAGCTGCCGTCCGGACTGGCGGTCCAGGCCTGCCCGTCCCGGATGAAGGCTAGCCGCCCGGTCGACGAGAGCGAAGGCGCATCGCCCTCGGCGACTTTCACCGGTGCGCCGCCGTCGCTGCGCGCGGTCCAGATGGTCAGCACCGGCTGTTCGGTGCCGCTCGCCGGGTTTGGCTGGAGGTTGCCCTCGGCCTCCCAATTCGAATCATGGTCGCCGCCGCGCACCCAGACCAGCCGGCTGCCGTCGGGCGACAGCGAAAGCCCGGTGAGCTCCTGGCCGTCATCCTCCGAGATGGTGGTGACCTGGCGCGGCTTGAGACCCGGCCCGCTCGCCACCCAGATGTTGCGGACGCCTTCACGCCTCGCGACCCAGGCGATCGTGTCGCCGCGCTCCGACCGGGTGAGCTCGCTCACGAACGAGAAAGCGAGGATGGCCTCGAGGCCCGCCGGGGAAGATGCGGGTTGGGCGCGTGCGGCCGGGCCGCTCAGGCAGGCAAGGGCGCCGAGAAAAGCCGCCGCGACTCGCGCCATTGCCATCATATCACCCCTTTTGCCCGGACCCCCGGCACCTTAGCGGCAGCCGGCGTGCATTCAACCGCCGGCTCGCGAGGAAGGCCGCCCTCGACATTCATGCAACATTGGCGACGGTTCGGTCGTTGGTTGCGGCGCACGGATTGCCGGTGCATCGACTCGGCCCAACAGAAATGCCAAGCCCTGTAGAGAGTTAGTGCTCCCTGGCGGCGAGCGACCTGGGAGCGTGAAGATGCGTGCTTATCACTGCCTTTCGGCCGCGTTGGCGATAAGCTGCGCGGTCGGTGCGGCAAGTCCGGCCTGGGCCGGCGACACCCCCCGCGAGCTGCTGATCAGCGCCGCATTCGGCACCCACGACAAGGCAGTCGCGCTCGCCCGGATCGATGCGGCGCTGAAGGGCGCCGAGGCCGCGCTCGCGCGCAACCCCAGGGATCGCGAGGCGCGGCTGCAGCGGGCGATGGCAATCAGCTATCGCGGCAAGCTCAATCGCAATCGCTCCGATTTGGTCGCCGCTCGGGAGAGCTTCGAAGCCCTGGTCAAGTCGCAGCCGGGCGACCCGGAATCCCTGATGGCGCTGGCGGGCTGGAATCTCGGCGCGATCATCGAGCTCGGCCCGTTCATGGCTCGCGCAGGGCTCGGCGCGCGCAAGGCGCAGGGCATGCAGGCGCTGGACCGGGCCGTGGTGCTGGGCGGAGGCCATCCGCTGTTCACCGCCTTCGCCAGCTTCACCCGGATCCAGCTCGATCCCAGTGATGTGGCCGAATCGCGTCGGCTGGCGGAGCTTGCGGTTTCGCAGATCGCGGCGACCCAGATCGACCGCATCATGCAACGCCAGGCGGCGACATTGCTGCCCTTGCTCCGTGCCGGCAACGGCAGGGCCGCGGCGAAGACCGCGTCCATCCTGCTTCCGTTCGGCCGGCTGCAATAGCCCACCGGCTGGGTAGCTGGTCTAGCCGAACATCGCCTTGCCGCGGCGCTCGACGCCGTAGCGCTCGAGGATCGCGGCTTCGCGCTCGAGCTCGGTCGCAAGCTCGATCAGCGGGGCGCCGACGGAGGGGTGATATTCCTTCGCCATCACCCGGCAGCGGTCCGCGCGCTCGCGAAGCGAGGCGGCCTTGGACTTCGGCATTAGCTTTTCATCAACCATGACGAGACCAAAAGCGCCTTTCGGCTTTGCTGTCTCCCCCCAAAATCGACGCGCTCCGTTCCGGGACAAAGCTGCGCCAAAGGTTGCCGGATCGTTAACCATGGAGCGATCCTCTTCCGCGTGGGATCAGCCGATTGCCCTGGCGCTGCGGGGATGACAGGGCACATCATGGGTTTCGCCGATTCTCCGCTCATCCTGCTCCCCGGATTGCTTTGCGACGCCCAGCTGTGGCGCGCGCAGATCGACGATCTGGCCGTGCTCGCCTCAGCCTCGGTGGCCGATCTCACCCTCGATATCAGTGTCGCCGCAATGGCCGAGCGAGTCCTGGCGGTGGCGCCGCCGCGTTTCGCGCTCGCCGCCTTGTCGATGGGCGGTTATGTCGCGTTCGAGATCATGCGTCAGGCGTCCGAACGGGTGACGCGGCTCGCCCTGTTCGACACCCAGGCCGCCCTCGACGAGCCCGAACGGATACGGTTGCGCCGGCGCGGAATGGAATCGCTGCGCCTCGGCCGGTTCGTCGGAGTCACTTCGAGCCTGCTCCCCCAGCTTGTCCATCCCTCGCAGATCGAAGGGCCGGTCGGCGAGACGGTGAAGGCGATGGCGAAACGGGTCGGCGGCGCCGCTTTCCTGCGCCAGCAGCAGGCGATCCTCGACCGGCCGGACAGCCGACCGACGCTCGCCACGATCAAGGTGCCGACGCTGGTCGCGGTCGGCGCGCAGGACGTGCTCACCCCGGTCGAGGATGCGATCGAGATCCACCAGGGCATCGCCGGCTCGCGCCTCCGCATCATCGATCAATGCGGCCACCTGCCGGCGCTCGAAAGACCGGCGGAGACGAGTTCGATCCTTCGCGAGTGGCTCGCGGAGCGCAACTAGGATCTCGGACCTTTCCGCGCCGCGGAAATCAAGATCATCACCAGCGCCAACCCGGCGAATCCGGCGCCGGCAAGGAAGGTGGCGCTGGGCCCGATCCGGACCCAGAGCAGGCCGGCGACCACGCTCGCGGCGAGCAGGGCGATTCCACTTGCCAGGTTGAAGATGCCGAAGGCGGAGCCGCGAAGATGATCCGGCGCGCGATCCGCGACGAGCTTGGAGAGCAAGCCCTGGGTCAGCGCCATATGCGCGCCCCAGAGCGATATTCCGGCGAAGGCGGTGATCAGGTCGTCGCCCCAGGCGAGCAGCAGGTCGGCGGCGATCAGGCAGGCGAGGCCGAGGGCGAACAGGATGCGGGGTTGGATTCGGTCGGAGAGGATTCCGGCAGGATAGGCACCGCCCGAATAGACCAGGTTCATCGCCACCAGCACCATCGGCGCCAGCGCCAGCTTCAGCCCGAGGTCGTGCGCCCTGAGCACGAGGAAGCCCTCGCTGAACCGGGCCAGGGTGAACACCGCCCCGATCGTCACCACCAGCCAGAAGCTCGCGTCGAACCGCGCCGCGTCGCGAATCCGCAGCGGCGGCCGGGCCTGCGCGTCGGCGGGCCGCTCGGGATCGCGGACCGACCACAGGATGATCGCGAGCGATGCGAATCCCGGGATGGTAGCGACCCAGAACACCGCCCGCATGTCGCTCGAGAACAGAAACATCAGAGCGACCGCGAGCAACGGCCCGAACAGGCCGCCGGCAGTGTCGAGCGCCTGGCGCAGGCCGAAGGCGCGGCCGCGTATCTCGGGCGGGGTGACATCGGCGATCAGCGCGTCGCGCGGCGCCCCGCGCAATCCCTTGCCGATTCGATCGGCGAAACGCGCCGCAAGCACCACCCCGGCGCTGCCGGCGAGGGCGAACAGCGGCTTGCTGAGCACCGCGAGGCCATAGCCGAGCAGGATCAGCGGCGTCCGACGGCCAAGGCGATCCGAGAAATAGCCCGAAAACACCTTGGAGATGCTCGCGGTCGATTCGGCGATCCCGTCGATCAGCCCGACCGTCGCGACGCTGGCCCCGAGCCCAGTGGTGAGGAAGAGCGGCAGCAGGCTGTGGATGATCTCCGAGGAGAGGTCCATGAACAGGCTGACGAAACCAAGCGCCCATACCGTGGCCGGAATTCGGGGCGGAGACATTGGCGGAAGATCGATCACCGAGCCCGCTTAACATCGGTCGCCCGAAAGGAGGAAGGGGGCGAAACGAGGAAGGGGGCGAAACTAGGAAGGGGGCAGAACGAGGAAGAGTGCGGAACGAGGAAGGGGCG
>JAQGLD010000167.1 GCA_028293055.1 Alphaproteobacteria bacterium | reverse complement strand
CGCGGAACGGCCCGGTGATATTGCTCTCGACACCACTGTTCGGGGCAAGGCCGAGCCGCTTGAACGTCACCGAGAACAAGGCGAGCGCCGCAAACCATGTCTTGTATCGGTCGAGGCCTCCCACCGGCAGGCCTGCTTCGTCGATCATCGCCCCAAGCTTCGCCTTCATGTTCGCGGGGACCCGCTCCGTGACCGGGGGGAGATCGGCGAACACTCCAAGCCTCGTCGTCGCCGCGGCCACGGCCTGCGGATCGTCGACGTTCGGGACTTCCATCACCAGCTCGCTCGCGGCCGCGAGCGCCTTGTCGAACTGCGCAGTCCGCCAGGCCTTGCCCTGGGGCAGGAGGTGGAAGGTACCGAACAGGTAAATGGTCGTGTCGCGGTCGGAGAGCTTCCACATCGCCGGATGGCCGCCCAAGCCCTTGGCCTGGGCGGGCGCCGCCAAAGCGAGCGAAACGGTCGCCAGGGCGGCGATGCCGCGCGAAAACCACTTCAGACGCATCGAAATATCTCCTTGCAGCGCACTCGCGATATGGGCCGGCGCCGTCCTTGACCCTCTGTGCCCCATGCGCCAAAGCGTCGCCACATCTTTGTTGCATTGCGAAAGAGCCATCGTGGCCGAGACGCCGCCGAGCTTCCAGACGCTGATTCTCACCCTCCACGATTATTGGAGCCGGCAGGGCTGTCTGATCCTCCAGCCCTACGACATGGAGATGGGGGCGGGCACGTTCCACCCGGCCACCGCGCTGCGCGCGCTCGGGCCCAATCCGTGGAAGGCCGCCTATGTCCAGCCGTGCCGCCGCCCGACCGACGGCCGCTACGGCGAGAATCCCAACAGGCTGCAGCATTATTACCAATATCAGGTCATCCTGAAGCCGAGCCCGGCCGATCTGCAGGCGCTCTACCTTGGCTCGCTTGCGGCGATCGGAATCGACTTCACCCGTCACGACATACGCTTCGTCGAGGACGATTGGGAAAGCCCGACGCTCGGCGCCTGGGGGCTCGGCTGGGAAGTGTGGTGCGACGGCATGGAAGTGACCCAGTTCACTTACTTCCAGCAGGTCGGCGGCTATGATTGCAAGCCGGTCGCCGGGGAGCTGACCTACGGCCTCGAGCGGCTGGCAATGTATGTCCAGGGCGTCGACAATGTCTACGATCTCGCCTTCAACGACGAAGGCGTGAGCTATGGCGAGGTCTTCCTCGAGAATGAGCGCGAGTTCAGCACCTATAATTTCGAGGTGGCGAGCACCGAGACCCTGTTCCGTTGGTTCCGCGACGCCGCCGAGGAATGCGGCCGCTGCATCGACGAGAGGCTGCCCCTTCCGGCCTATGACCAGGCGATCAAGGCGAGCCACATCTTCAACCTCCTACAGGCGCGCGGGGTGATCTCGGTCGCCGAGCGCCAGGCCTATATCGGCCGGGTCCGCGATCTCGCCAAGGGCAGCTGCCAGGCCTGGATGGAGAGGAACGGTTGGGCAGCATGAAGGACTTCCTGCTCGAGCTCCTCTCCGAGGAAATCCCGGCGAGGATGCAGGCTAAGGCCCAGGCCGATCTCGCGAGCCTTCTGGGCGAGCGACTCGCCACTGCTGGCCTGAAGGCGGCGGCGATCGAGACCTACGCCACGCCGCGGCGTCTTGCGCTGATTGCCCGCGGCCTCCCCGCCGAGACCGAGGCGGTGCGCGAGGAACTGAAGGGGCCAAAGGCTTCTGCCCCTCCACAGGCTCTCGAAGGTTTCCTGCGCAAGACGGGCCTGGCCCGCGACCAGCTCGAGGAGCGCGACGGCATCTTGTATGCGGTGACGGACAAGCCGGGGCGGCCGACTGCAGAAGTGCTCGCCGAAGCGGTGCCGGCCGTGATCCGCGGCTTCCCCTGGCCCAAGTCGATGCGCTGGGGCGAGACTTCCGCCTCGACCGAGAGCCTTCGCTGGGTTCGCCCCCTCCAGGGAATCCTGGCCTTGTTCGGCGAGGAGATCGTCGAGATCGAGATTGCCGGAATCCGCTCCGGCGCAGCGACGGTCGGCCATCGCTTCCACCATCCCGGCACGATCACGATCGGCAGCGCCAACGACTATGTCGAGAAGCTCCAGGCCTGCCATGTCATCGTCGATCCAGCCGGGCGCAGGCGGATCATCGCCGACGGCGCACGCGCCGCGGCGGAGGCTGCGGGCCTCACCCTGGTCGAGGACGAGGGGCTTCTCGCGGAGAATGCCGGCCTCACCGAATGGCCGATGCCCTTGCTCGGCAGTTTCGATCCGGCCTTCCTCGAGGTGCCGCGCGAGGTGATCCAGCTCACCATGCGCACCAACCAGAAATATTTCGCGTGCAACCATGCGTCCGGGACGCTCGCCCCGGCCTTCGTGTGCACCGCAAATATCGAGGCGGTCGATGGCGGCCAGTCGATCATTGACGGCAATCGCAAGGTCCTCGCCGCCCGTCTCTCCGACGCCAAATTCTTCTGGGAGCAGGACCTCAAGATCCCGCTCGAGACGCAGGCGGAGAAACTGTCGCAGATCGTCTTTCACGACAAATTGGGCACCGTCGCCGACAAGGTGGAGCGCGTCGCGAGGCTGGCGCGCTGGCTGGTGGAGCAGGGCGTGGTGACCGGTTCCCCGGCGGAGGCCGGGGCCCAGAGTCCAGCGCAGCTGGACCCCGGCCTCCGCCGGGGAACAGACCTCGCCGACATGGCCGAGCGCGCCGCCCGTCTCGCCAAGGCGGATCTGGTCACCGGCATGGTCGGCGAATTTCCGGAGCTGCAGGGCCTGATCGGCGGCTATCTTGCCCGCGCTCAGGGAGAACCCGACGATATCGCCGATGCGGTGCGCGATCATTACAAGCCGGTGGGGCAGGGCGACGAGGTGCCGGCTGCGCCTGTCACGGTCGCGGTCGGTCTGGCCGACAAGCTGGACTCCATCGCTCAATTCTTCTCGGCCGGATTGGCGCCCAGCGGCTCACGCGATCCCTTCGCGCTTCGGCGATCGGCGATCGGTGCACTTCAGCTGATCATCCGCAACTCGCTTCGGCTTTCGTCGCGAGACCTCATCGCCGCTGCCCATGCCGGGAGCACCGATGCCACCGCGACCATCCTCGATTTCTTCGCCGACCGCCTGAAGGTTCAGCAGCGCGAGGCCGGGGTCCGCCATGACCTGATCGACGCGGTGTTCGCGCTCGGCGGGGAGGACGATATCGTGCGGCTGCTCGCAAGGGTGAAGGCCCTCCAGGCCTTTGTCGAGACGGCCGAAGGCAAGGACCTGCTTGCCGGCTACAAGCGAGCGGCCAATATCCTCAAGAAGGAGGATTGGGACGGCTCGGGCCGGGCGCTGTCGAGCCACGAGGAACAGGGCATTCCTCAGACCGGCGAGGAGGACCCGCTCGTCCTCGTCGAGGAGCCCGGCATCGCCGAGGCGCTGGTCGAGATGGCGCATCACCAGCCGCACCGGCTGGCCTATGATCCTCTCCCCGAAGAAGCGGCCCTGATCGGGGCGCTCGATTCCGCGGAGCCGCGCGCCCGCACGGCGGTGGCGGCGGAGGATTTCGAAGGGGCGATGGCGGCGCTCGCCAGCCTGCGGGCGCCCGTCGACGCCTTTTTCGAAAAGGTGACGGTCAACGATCCCGATTCCGCGAAGCGCGAGACTCGCCTCGACCTTCTCGCCCGGGTGCGGGACGCAGTGCATCAAGTCGCCGATTTCTCCCGGATCGAGGGCTGACGCCTCGAGCCGTACTCAATCACCGACCAGGACCAGGAGCCGAGCCGTCTGATGACCCAATATGTGTATCGCTTCGGAGCGGGCGTCTCCGACAGCGGCAGGGGCGACAAGTCTCTGCTGGGCGGCAAGGGCGCCAACCTTGCCGAGATGGCCACGATCGGGCTTCCGGTGCCGCCGGGATTCACTATCTCGACCGCGATGTGCGCGCTTTATTATGCGCAGGGCGAGACCTTTCCCGACAGCATTCGCGAGGAAGTCGCCAGGGGCATCGCCCATATCGAGAGCGCGACCGGCAAGACGTTCGGCAATGTCGCCGATCCGCTGCTGGTCTCGGTTCGGTCGGGTGCCCGGGTCTCGATGCCCGGGATGATGGATACGGTGCTCAACCTCGGCCTCAACGACGAGACGGTCGTGGGCCTCGCCGCAATTTCGGGCGACCCGCGCTTCGCCTGGGACAGCTACCGGCGTTTCATCCAGATGTATTCCGACGTCGTCCTCGGCCTCGATCATGGCCGCTTCGAGGAAGCGCTGGAGATCGCCAAGGAGGATAAGGGAGTTCATCTCGACACCGATCTCGAGGCGAGCGACTGGGAGAAGCTCACCGGGGCCTATAAGGATCTGGTCGAGGAATTGTGGGGCAAGCCGTTCCCGCAGGACGCCGAGGATCAATTGTGGGGCGCGATCGGAGCCGTGTTCGGATCGTGGAACGCCGATCGAGCGAAGATCTACCGGCGGCTGAACGGGATACCGGGAGACTGGGGCACCGCGGTCAATGTCCAGGCGATGGTGTTCGGCAATATGGGCGAAAGCTCGGCCACTGGAGTCGCCTTCACCCGCAACCCGTCGACCGGCGAGCGCGATTATTATGGCGAATATCTGATCAATGCCCAGGGCGAGGATGTCGTCGCCGGAATCCGCACCCCGCAATATCTGACCCGGGCGGCCCGCGAGGCTGCGGGAGCGAAGGCGGCGTCGATGGAAGAATCGATGCCCGAAGTCTATGGCGAGCTCGCCCGGGTCTTCGACCTGCTCGAGCGCCATTATCGCGACATGCAGGACATCGAATTCACCGTAGAGCGGGGCAAATTGTTCATGCTGCAGACTCGCAGCGGCAAGCGCACCGCCGCCGCCGCCCTGCGAATTGCGGTCGAGATGGCGCAGGAGGGCCTGATCGACGAGGACGAGGCGGTGCTTCGCGTCGATCCCTCTGCGCTCGACCAGCTCCTCCACCCCACCCTCGATCCAGACGCCGAGCGCAATGTCATCGCCAAGGGCCTGCCCGCCTCGCCTGGCGCGGCCTCTGGAGCCGCGGTGTTCGACGCCGAGACTGCTGCCCGCCGTGGCGGCGCCGGCGAGAAGGTCATCCTGGTCCGGATCGAAACCTCGCCCGAGGATATTGCCGGGATGCACGCCGCCCAGGGAATCCTCACCGCCCGCGGCGGCATGACCAGCCACGCCGCGGTCGTCGCCCGCGGGATGGGCCGGCCGTGCGTCAGCGGCGCCGGCTCGATCTCGATCGACTATCGCTCCAGGCTGATGCGGATCGGCGATGTCGAGGTCAGGGAAGGCGACATCATCACCATCGAGGGGTCGAGCGGCGAGGTCATGCTCGGCGAGGTCGCCACCGTCCAGCCCGCGCTCGCCGGAGACTTCGGCACCTTGATGGTCTGGGCCGATCGCGCGCGCCGGCTTCGCATCCGCACCAATGCCGAGACTCCCGCCGACTGCCGCACCGCGCGGGAGTTCGGCGCCGAGGGGATCGGCCTGTGCCGAACCGAGCATATGTTCTTCGATGCCGAACGGATCACCAATGTCCGCCAGATGATCCTCGCCGGCGACGAGGCCGGCCGCCGCGCGGCGCTCGCCAAATTGCTGCCGGCGCAGCGCGGCGATTTCGAGCAGATCTTCCGGATCATGGCCGGCCTCCCGGTCACCATCCGGCTGCTCGATCCGCCGCTCCACGAATTCCTGCCGCACAGCGAGGAGGAGTTTGCCGACGTCGCCAGGGCCGCTGGAGTCGAGGTGGAGACATTGCGCCGCCGCGCCGCCGAGCTGCACGAGGTCAACCCGATGCTCGGCCATCGCGGCTGCAGGCTCGGCATCACCTATCCCGAGATTTACGAGATGCAGGCGCGCGCGATCTTCGAGGCCGCGCTCGCGGTCGCCGCCGACAGCGACGCACCTATCCCGGAGATCATGGTGCCGCTGGTCGGCACCCGCGCCGAGCTTCGGATCATTCGCGAGCTGATTGAACGCACCGCCAGGGCGGTATTCGACGAGAAAGGGGCTTCGGTCGACTATCTGGTCGGAACGATGATCGAGCTTCCCCGCGCCGCCCTGATGGCCGGGCAGATCGCCGAGGAAGCGCAATTCTTCAGCTTCGGCACCAACGATCTCACCCAGACCACTCTCGGCGTCAGCCGCGACGATGCCGGCCGGTTCCTGACTCAATATGTCGAGATGGGCATCTTCGCCCGCGACCCGTTCGTCAGCATCGACGAGGATGGCGTCGGCCAGCTGATCGGCCTCGCCGCCGAGCGCGGGCGTGCTGTGAAGCCTGCGCTCAAGCTCGGTATTTGCGGCGAGCATGGCGGCGATCCGGATTCGATCGCCTTCTGCGAGAAGACCGGCCTCGATTATGTTTCCGCTTCGCCCTACCGGGTGCCGATCGCTCGGCTTGCCGCGGGGCAGGCGGCGCTGCGCCACAAGGCGGCGGCGGAGGGGCTGGGGCTATAAAGTCAGAGGTCCTCCCCCATCAAGGGGGAGGAACACTCAGGCATGAAACCTAAAGCGGCCCCGGAGTCTCGTCGCGGCGCCGAATCTCGTCGCGCGCCGCGGCGTGGCGGAGGCTTTCGAACTCGGCGAGATCCTTGCGAAGCTTCACGTTCTCGGCTTCGACCTCCTTGCGCTTCGCGACCTCGTCGCGATAGCGGTTCTTCCACTTGCCGCCGGCCATCAGGAACATCCCGATAACCAGCCCGAGCAGGAAGATCAGCAGGATGATGAGCCACTGGTCGTAGGTGAATGCCGGCATGCCTGTCTCCGTCGCTAAGGCTTCGGAAGGTTCAATCGGCGAGGGCGGCTGGTTGTTCCGCTGCCGTGCCGAGTTGGAGTGACTCCTGAACACTCCTCCCCCCTTGTGGGGGAGGGAGGGGGGCGCGCGCCGAAGGCCCGCGCGCGCCCGTCCTATTTCATCAGGGCGTCGTGGATCGAGCAGGCCGCCGGGCCGAGAATGACGATGAACAGCACCGGCAGGATGAACAGGATGAGCGGCACGGTCATGATCGCCGGCAGCCGCGCTGCCTTTTCCTCGGCGCGCATCATCCGGTCGTTGCGGAATTCGGCGGAAAGGACCCGCAGCGCGCTGGCGAGCGGAGTGCCGTATTTCTCGGTCTGGATCATCGTCGTCACCACACCGCGCACCGCATCGAGATCGATCCGGTTGGCGAGATTCTCGAACGCGGATCGGCGATCGGTGAGGAAGCCGAGTTCGATCGAGGTCAAGGCGAACTCGTCGCCAAGCTCCGGATAGGCCTTGCCCAGTTCGCGGGCGACCCGGTTGAAGGCGGCGTCGACGGTGAGGCCGGCTTCGGCGCAGATGACGAGCAGATCGAGCGCATCGGGGAGACCCTTGCGGATCGC
>JAQGLD010000156.1 GCA_028293055.1 Alphaproteobacteria bacterium | reverse complement strand
GGACATTTCTTCGAGGTGATCTATAGCAACGGGGTCGCCGGCTACCATGCCGGGCAGGACCTGGTCTTCGAATTGTACAATCCGGTGGTCCCTATCGATCCCACGGCCGGCATTATCGTTTGAAGTTCCTCCTCGCTCGCGGGGAGGAGGCGACGCCGCAGCGTGCCCGGCCATCGGGGGAAGCCGCAAACCCGCTGCGCGCCATTTGTCGCGTCTAGCGGGTGCAGCGGTGGTGAGACCCGCATGGAATTGGGGAGCAAGGGTCTTGAACGAACCCGCTCCATGCCTGCGCCTGCTCCCCTCCGCGTCAGAGGAGATTTGTCCGCCTATTCTTCTTCGACCGAAATGATGTGCTTGACCTCATCGGTCTTAAACCCGATCGCCGATGGGCGCTGGACGCCGGGCAGGACGGCGACGTCGTAAAGCTCGCGGACGAGACCTTCGAGCCGCACCCAATGGACCATGTCGCCGCTGTCGAGATCGACGATCGCAAGGCCGCAGCGCGGTTCGGTGTCGCGGCTCGCCAGGGCTTCGTCCAGGGCCAGGCCTGAAAACGTCCGGTTCTCGCGGGCGAGCGACAGGCCGATCACTGCGTGATTGCCGACGAAGGAAAGGCCTCGGGCATAGCCCGGGCAGAAGGCGACCGGCTCGAACCGGCCGTTGGCGACGTCGACATGGCCGAACTCGCCGGTGCCCGAATTGAGCAGCCACAATTTACCGTCACGAAGCCGCGGCGAATGAGGCATGGACAGGCCTTCGGCGACGATCTCCCCGCTGTCGACGTCGATGACGACCCCGCCGTCGCGCCTTTTGTCGCGCCAGCCGTCGGCGACGTCCGAGCGCGACACGGCCGTGACGAACCGCGGCTTTCCCTCTGCCATCGCCAGGCCGTTGAGGTGGCAGCGATCCTCGGCGGCGAGCCGCGAGATGAAGGGCGGCGTCCAAACCGGCCTGAAGCTGTGCGCATCGCTCACGGTCGCCAGACAGCCGAATAGGGTGTTGACGAACAGCGGCCGGCCATCGGTGCCCCAGCCCACATCATGGACATCGAGGTCGCCGGTCACCCAGGCGGCATGGGGGGCATAGACCGCGTCGAATTCCGCCTCGCTGGCCTGACCAGCGGGCCGGACGTTGTCGAAGCGCTGGATCTGATATTGGGTGGCGAGCGCGAGACTGCGGCCGTCCTCCGAGACCCCGATTCCCATGCAGCGCGGGAAGCTGCGCTCGAAGATCGAGAGCTTTCCGTCCGGCTTCACGCCGATCAGGAACAGCTTGCCGGCCTGATAGGTGGTGAAAGCGAGGCTGGCGCCGGTCGAGGCGAGCCAGGCCGGGAAATGGCGCGAGCAGGTGAGTGCGAAACGTTCGGCTTCGGTGGTCGTCGCATTGTTCCGTTCGGCCATCCAGATGCTCCCGTCTTTGCGATCCCGCCGGTAACGCGACAGATGACGCCTGTCCAAGCCGAAGTAGATCTTCGATTTCGCACCGGGAACCACATTCCTTCGAATAAATCCGTGCCAGGCCAAGCCGTAAGCCCGACATGCCTGCTTTTCCAAGTTGGACCCCGACACGGCTTTGCCCTAACACCCGTTCGAACTCGGGGGGTCTCATAACCGGGGAATTGGCCACGTTAGAGAGCGGGTGATGTCTACCGGAAAGCTGGTTCTTCATCGTTTCAGCACCGGGCTTTTGCCGCCCAGGGACCGACACGAAGCCTTCGTCAATCGCGACTGGCCGAATCTCGGACCGGTCTACCGCTCCGCTCCCACCGAGCCCTTCGACACCGCCTCGGAATCCCTAGGGCTGGGGGCCATCGGCGTCCAATACGGCTTCGTCACCGGCGCCCGCTGGACCCGCGATGAGGAGGTCATGCGATCCTATGATCCGGACGCGATGACCGCGGCGGTCACGCTTGCCGGCGGCTCGCACGGAATCATGGGCGAGCGCAGCTTCCGCACCCGCCCTGGCAGCGTCCATCTCGTCGATCTCTCCGCGCCGGCCGATTTCATCGCCATGGCAAGCCGGGTGATGATCGTCGTCGTGCCCCGGGGCGTCGCCGAGGATACGGGACTCGACGTGCGCGCGCTCCACGGCACGGTGCTCGAATCCGGCACCTCGGCGATGCTCGCCCCGCACCTGATCGGCCTTCGCGAGGCCGCTTTGGAGCTCGCGGCCGACGACGCGCCAAGGCTTGGTCGCACGATCCTCGACCTCATCGCGCTCGCGGTCGCCGCGTCCGGCCGGGAGACGGGGCAACCGATAGAAATGCGGCAGCGTACGACCATGATGATGGCGCGCCACGAGATCGAGCAAGCACTTGGTTCGCCTGCGCTCAGCGTGCAAAATCTTTGCCGGCGGCTGCAAATCTCCCGCACCACGCTGCACCGGTTGTTCGAGGAAGAGGGCGGCGTCAGCGCCTATATACGCGGGCGCCGCCTCGAGGCCGCGCGCCTCATGCTCGCCGATCCAGACAATGCGGAGGCGATCTACTACATCGCCGAGCGGCTCGGTTTCAGCGATGCCGCGCACCTCAGCCGTCTGTTTCGCGAGCGATTCGGTCTTTCGCCCCGTGACTATCGGGTGATGTCGCTGGAAGCACAGGGTTATTCGCGCAAGGGCTGAGCTTGGGAACATGGCTTCTGGTTTTCGGAACGCACGTCCAACGCCAAATGCTTAAGCGCTTGTTATTGAACCGTTGATCCGGGGGGATTGATCGGGGGGTCCTTGAATTCCGCGGCCTGAGCCTTCGGCGCATTCCTTTTGCGAAGGGCGTATCCATGCCGGCATTTCCATCGATCATCGATCTGGGCGCGCTCACCGCTGCCGACGGCTTCAAGATCCAGGGGGAAGCCGATAACGACTTGGCCGGTCGCAGCGTCTCGTCGGCGGGCGACGTCAATGGCGACGGCTTCGACGACCTTCTCATCGGCGCCCTCGATAGCGACGGTGGCGGGCTCGATGCCGGCGAGGTCGCTGTGATTTTCGGCAAGGCGTCGGGATTCCCCAGTCTGATCGATCTCGGGGTGCTGTCGCCGACCGACGGCTTCATCATTCAAGGCGATGCCGACGATGATAATGCCGGCCGCAGCGTGTCCTCGGCCGGCGACGTCAATGGCGACGG
>JAQGLD010000562.1 GCA_028293055.1 Alphaproteobacteria bacterium | reverse complement strand
CGGGAATTCCGGATCCAGCGGGGGTCGAGCTCACCTTCCATTCGAAGGAATTTGGCCCGTGCCTGGCCATGCCTTCGTCACCGTCCTCGCAAGCATTGCAGACGGGACCGAGGATAGATGGCGATCACGGCGTCGCGGCAAAGGCGATCGGCCCGCCGGTCCTGTGGGCCCCGTCATCAGCGAGGTCATCACGAGCCTGGCGCCGACTATCGGCGGCAGCGAGAGGCATGCCAGCCTGGTCCTGGAGGTTTCCGACTGTGACCGGGTGATCGCGACTGTCCGTGGTGGCGCAAGCTGTCCCAGCCCGGCCATGATCTCAACCACCGGATGCGGCCATTTCGTCGCCAGCACCGCCGAGACTCCGGGGAATCGGCTCGACACGGCCCGGCAGATCGCGCCTTTGCACTGAAGCTGCATTCTTCGCCGTGGGCGCATCTCGCGCCGCAAGGATCGCGAACCGGGAGCCCCGGCCTGGGCCAGTCGGGCCGATCGTTCCGGTGCCGGCATGATGTTCCGGGCAAAGCGTGTGCTGCAAGACAGGTCGGGCCAGCGACGAGCGCCGGTTCCCCGCGCCGGCATCGGCTGCCGACGCCTGCCGGGAGAGAAGCGCGGCGCTCATCGCGCGGCTGCATCTCCCGCCCCCGGCCAGCAGGACTCGCGACCGCTCCGCGGCCGCTTTGGGGCCGCCCGGTCCAGTGGAGAAATTTCGATTGTCGATAGCGGCGGCGATGATTGCAATCGTGGTTAACGCGTGCACAGTAGGCCGCGAAAGGGAGCAGCAACGGCCTATGGCGGACGAGGTGGAAGTGCTGAGCTACAGGGAGCTTGCGGACCGCCTCGGGATAAGCCCCGATGCCGCTCGAAACCGCGCCAACCGCAAGGCCCAGACCGGCGCATGGCGGATCGTCCCTGGCAACCATCCTTCCGAGCGGGTGCGGGTCGAGGTTCCCGTCGCCGATCTGGTGCGGCCGCAGCCGGTCTCGCGCCCAATTCGAATTCGGCGAGTCTCGCCCGCCATCGACCAGGCCGGGTCGGCACCCGGCCAAGCCGCGGCGTCGGAGGCGCTCGACCGCGCGAACGCGCGGATGGAGCGCATGACCAGCTTGTTGCTGGAGTGCCAGACGGTCCTCGTCCAGGCCCAGCGACGGCTCGACGAGAAGGATGTTCTCCTCGCCGTCGCCCGGCAGCAGCGCGAGAAGATCAGGGCGGATGCCGCCGAGCGGATCATCCAGGCGAAGACTCAGATCATTCGGATCCAGGAGATGCACAAGCTCGATGCGATGGAGCTGCGCGCGGCCGAGATGCGCGAGCTTGGCACGAAGGCCGAGCTCGACCGAGCGCTGTCCGACGTCGCCAGCCTGTCGCGGCTTGTCGAGCGATTTCGCCGACGGCCCTGGTGGTCGCGTCTGCTTGGCTGACTCGGCTCCGGCGCCCGAGCGCCCGGGACGAGGGTGACAGACCAGGCGGACACCCGGGCGCGATCGGCGTGAGGGCAGGGCCGCTCTGTCGTCCCGCCGCGCTCATCCGCCGCCGCAGGGCCGGGCGACCGCGCGGACAAGTGCGAGACGGTTTCGCGAACCGACGATGAAGGCGAAAGCCTGGAGCCCGCCGTCCCCGGAATCGGGCACTTCGCTTGGGCGCAGGGACGATCGCTCGTCGTCGATCCGGGAGCGGGCGCTGGAAATCGTAGCGGGCAGCGATGCGCGGCGCCGGCGGACCGGTTCGGATCAGTCCTCGAACACGTCGTAGCGCCGAACCGCCGAGATCGCTCGCCGGCAGGGCTCGAAGCTCTGGTCGACGAACGCCATCCTGCGCTCGGGATCCGGGGCATAAAGCGAGATGAAGTCGTGGAACTTGAACAATGAGACGCATTGGAGGAGGAAGGGCGGGGCATGGCTTGCCAGCGGCCCTGCCAGCAGGCTGGAGCGCGCCTCCATGTAGCGCACCGCGACCGAGCGCTCGGGCCCCCGCATGACGGTGACCGATCGAAGCACTTCACGAAGCTCGTCGAGAAGCTGCTGGTGTGTCAGCGGCTCGCTCGGCATCGCCAGGCTGTTCGCACTTGTTCCCATCATCGTCCCTCACCCCGTTCCGGCAGCGCTTATTCGATGTGGATGGCTTCTTGCTGGCGTTTGGCCGGCGCCGGCGCCTCGACGAGCCTGAGCTTGCCGCCATCGCCATTGCTTTCCTCGCTGGCGCGATGGATCATCCGTCCATCGACGATTCCGCCATTCGCGATCCTGATCCGCGAATAGGTGACATCCCCGACCACCTTGGCGGTCGCCTCGACCGAAAGATCCTTGGTATCGACCGATCCCTCGATCAGTCCCGAGGCCTTGACCCGCTCGGCGTGGACGCTGCCGCGGATCGATGCCTTCTCGCCGAGGATAAGGGTGGCGCAGGTGACATCGCCGATCACGGTCCCTTCGAGGTGAAGGTCGACCGAGGCCTCGATATTGCCGTTGACGACGATTCCGCCGCCGATCACCGACACCTCATCCCGCTCGATTTTTTCAGCTGGCTCCATTTTACGCTCCCTGTCCCGGCCCGTCCGATCGCCGTCCGCGGGGCGGATGACAGATTGGTGGC
>JAQGLD010000080.1 GCA_028293055.1 Alphaproteobacteria bacterium | reverse complement strand
CGGAGGGGTAGAAGGCACCGAGTTTCCTCGGGGTGTGCCGCATCCTCGGACTTACGCGTTGCCGTTGAGCGGTTGCTCTCGAATTCAGAGACTTCTATCCCTCCACCCCGCGATGCGGGGTCCCCCTCCCCCCGCTTTGCGCGGGGAGGTTTGGTGTGGGTCAGCCCGCGCCGACCAGCTCCCGCAGCACTTCGGGCTTGAGCGGCTTGTGGAACAGCTCGACCTGCTGGGCGTCGGCGGCGCCGATCAGCCCAGCGTCGAAATCGCCGGTGATCAGCACCATGCGAGGACGCGGGACGGGGTGGCGGCTGGCGATCGCGGAAAGCAGTTCGAGGCCGTTCATCGTCCCGGCGAGCCGGTAATCGGAAAGAATGAGGCCGTAGCGCCGGTCGTCCAGGCTGCTCAAAGCCTCCTCGGTCCCGGCGAAGGCGCGGAAATCGACGCCCCAGCGCGACAGCAGGTCGCTGAGCGCGGCGCGCACATCCCCGTCGTCGTCGACCACCATCACCGGAAGCGCCATCGGCTCGGCCGCGCCCAGGACATGATCGGAGCGCCGGCTCGAAACGCCCGACCGCTCCGCCGCCGGCGGCGCGGTCCGCGGCTGGATCAGGCGGAAACGCGAGCCGATGCCGGGACGCGACGCAAGCTCGATCTGGCCCTCGATCAGGGCCGCCGCGCGGCGGGCGATCGACAGTCCGAGGCCTAGGCCCTTGCGCCGGTCGCGTTCGGGATTGCCGAGCTGGATGAACTCCTCGAAGATGCGCTGGCGGTCCGCCTCCTCGATTCCGATGCCGGTATCCCAGACCTCGAGCCAGACTTCGGCGCCGCGGCCGCGCGCGGCGACCAGCACGCCGCCCTCGGACGTGCAACGCATCGCGTTCGAGACCAGGTTGGAGAGGACCTGCTCGACCAGGATGGCGTCGCTCAGCACCCATTCCCCGTCCGAGCGGAAGCGCAGGTCGAGCCCGCGATCGACCGCGATCGGATGAAAGACCTGGCTGAGCCGATCGAACAAGGCGTCGACCGAGACGTCGAACAATTGCGGCCGCACCACGCCCGCTTCGAGCTTGGAGATGTCGAGCAGGCCGTCGAACAGCGAATCCATCACCGCGATGCTGTCCTGGATCCGGCCGACGACCGCGCGCCCTTCCTCGTCGAGCTTGAGCTCGCCGAGCGAGGCGGAGAACAGGCTGAGCGCGTAGAGCGGCTGGCGCAGATCGTGGCTTGCCGCGGCGAGGAATTGCGACTTGGCGAGGTTGGCGAGCTCGGCCTTGTGGCGCGCATCCTCCGCCTCGGCCTTCTGCACGGTCAACGCCTCGACCAGGGCTGCATTCTCGAAGCGGATTCGAAATCCGTCCTCGAGGGTGCGGTGCTGCACCCGGCAGAAGCCGATCATGGTCAGCCCGTAGAGGGCGGACGCGGCGCCGATCAATATATAGTCGAAATCGCCGGTCGAGATGAGTCGGATCGCGACCAGCGCGAACAGCACTCCGACGACCGCATAGAGACTGGCCGGTGTGTAGGACTGGGCGGGCACCGCGCCCGCAGCGATCGAATAGAGGCAGCACAAGGTCAGCGCGACGGTGATCGGCTGCTCGGGATGGGCGAAGAGGAAGATGGTCGAGCCCCACACCAGGCCGACGAGCACCTGATGGGCGACATAAAAGGCCGCCCAGCGTTCGAGCTCGGAATCGCCGGGCGCGCGGCGGCGGAAGGCGAAGATCAACACCTCGCGCAGCCCGAGGCTGGTCGTCTGCACCGCCGCCCAGGCGAGGATGATCCGGGAGGGTGTGAACGCCCAGGAGGCGCCGATCATGTAGATCGTGATGATCACCGACGCGAAGGCGGTGTTGTGCATCTGCGCGTAAAGCGTGCGGATCGCCTCCGCGCGGATCTGCGCATCGCCAGGACCGCGCCCCGCAGCGACGGAAGATGCGCGGCCGGGAGCGAACGCGGCGCCGGCGACTGCGGTCGCCATCAGGCGATCAGCCCCATCTCGCGCGCCCGGATCAACGCCTGCATCCGGCTGTGCGCGTCGAGCAGCTGGAACAGCTCGGTGAGATGGGCGCGCACGGTTCGCTCCGCGATTCCGAGCCGGTGGCGGATCTCCTTGTTGCCATGGCCTTCGGCGAGCAATTCGAGGATCTCGGCCTGGCGGGCGGTGAGCCCGGGCAGCTCCTTGCGGCTCGCCCGCACTTCGTCGAAGGCTGTGCCACCGGCGAGCACCTGGTCGATCGACCGGGCGATCGCCTCCGGCGGCATCGTCTTGGCGATGAAGCCGCGCACGCCGCAGTTGCGCGCCCGCACCCGGACCGCGGCGTCGTTGCGGCCGGAGATCAGGATCTGCGGGAGATCGGGGCAGCTCAACGCGATCCGGCGCGACAAAGTGAAGCCGTCGTCGTCGGGCAGGACGATGTCGATGATCGCGAGATCGGCCTCGCAGTCGCCGAGCACGGAAAGCGCCTGCGCTGCGCTGTCGGCGAAGACCAAGGTCCAGTCCGGGCGCAGGCCGCGGACCATATGGTTCAGCCCGTCCTGGAACAGGGGATGATCGTCGACCACCAATATGCGTGCCAAGGTCCGCGCCTCGCTCTTCTCATGCCGTCGGGACCCCCCGACAGTTCGAAGAATAGGCGAGCAAATCGGGCTACGCACCTGCCTAATTAGGCAGTGCCCAGCCCGCGGCGCGGCCGCGCCACGGGCGCAGTCCCGGCGAAGGCCATCGGCGCTAAGTAGAGCATGGGGGCAAGCCCTCCCCCTTTATGGGGGAGGGTTGGGGGGGGTGGACTAGGAGATCCACGCCGAGCGGGCGGAAAGTCCACCCTCCACCCAACCCCTCCCCATCAAGGGGAGGGCAATTGCATTTAAAATTTTCCCGTCACCCTGAACTTGTTTCAGGGTCCAGCTGGTCGCGCATCGAGAGGTGGAGGGCTGGATGCTGAAACAAGTTCAGCATGACAAGCGTGGCATATGCGATTTCCCTCCCCATCAAGGGGGAGGGGCATATTCTAGCTTCGAGGCGCCTCGCACGTCCTCAATTTTCGCCGGGAACGTCGACCTCAGCCCAGCTTGCTGGCCACCAGCGCCTTGAGGTCTGCCTCGGGCCGGGCGCCGTAATGCGAGATCACTTCCGCCGCGGCGATCGCTCCGATGCGCAGGCTGTCGTGGAGGGAACGGTTTTGGGTCAGGCCGGTGAGGAAGCCGGCGGCGAACAGGTCGCCGGCGCCCGTCGTGTCGACGACCCGCTCGACCGGCTCGGCCGGAACCTGGGCGGTCTCGTCGCCGCGGCAGGCGATCGCGCCCTTCTCGCTGCGAGTCACGACCAGCACCTTCACCTTGGGCCGAACCTCGGCGACCGCGGCCTCGAACCCGGCCGCGCCGGTCAGCGCCATGATCTCGTCCTCGTTGGCGAACAATATGTCGATCTTGCCGCCGTCGATCAGGCCGAGAAAGCCATCGCGGTGGCGCGAGATGCAGAAGCCGTCGGAAAGGGTGAAGGCAATCTGGCGGCCGGCCTCGTGCGCCACCTCGATCGCCCGCTCCATCGCCGCGCGCGGCAGCTCGGGGTCCCAGAGATAGCCTTCGAGATAGGTGATTGCGGACTCGCGGACCTGATCCTCGTCGATCCGGTCGACGGTGAGAGCCTGCGCAGCGCCGAGGAAGGTGTTCATCGTCCGCTCCGCGTCGGGCGTGACCAGGACCAGGGAGCGCGCGGTCGGCGCCTCCGCCTCGGGGATGCGCGGCGTGGTGAACTCGACTCCGATCGACTGCACGTCATGGGCATAGACATCGCCGAGCTGGTCGTCCGCGAGCTGGCCGACGAAGCCGGCGCGGCCGCCGAGCATCGCGATGCCGGCCGCGGTATTGCCTGCTGAGCCTCCGCTGATCTCGCGTGCCGGGCCCATATGATCGTAGAGCCGGGTCGCCTCCTCGGCATCGATCAGCCGCATCGAGCCTTTGTCGAGCCCCTCGCGGGCGAGGAAGGCGTCGTCGGTGGCGGCGATGACATCGACGATGGCGTTGCCGATGCAAAGGACGTCGAGGCGGGCGTCGGTCACTGAGGATCTTTCGAAGAGGATGGGAAAAGCCGCCCCTACATACCCGCCCGCCCCCCGGTCAATCACGGCCCGCTACGCGAAGGGCGGCGTGCCGGGTCGAACGCATTTTCGGATGGCGTTGGCGCAACGCCTTTGACAAGGTCCGCCAGTCGCGGGGATGGGGGGCGGATGAGGACAAGCAAGACAGGCGCAGCAATGGCGCTGGCCCTGGCGGTGGCCGCCTGCGCCGCCCCGGAACAGACGCGGCCGCCGGTGCATCGTCCGGTCGCCCCGCCGCCGGTGACGCCGACCTACAGCATCTCCGGCCTCGAGGCGGTGATCGGTAGAACCGCCAAATTGCTCGAGGCGCAGCTCGGCAAGCCCGATCTCGACATGCAGGAGGGCGCCGCGCGCAAGCTCCAGTTCGCAGGACCGGTCTGCGTGCTCGACGCCTATCTCTACCCGCGCGCCGGCGGCGGCGAGCCGGTCGTCACCTATGTCGACGCCCGCCAGATCGACGGCCGAGACTTCGATCGGGCAAGCTGCGTCGCGGCGCTCGTCAAGCGCGGGGAGGCGCGCTGAACGCGGTCCGGTTCAGCGCAGCCAACCCCGCTTGATCCCATAGCCGGCGAACCAGACCGAAGCTGCGCCGACGAGGATGATCGCCGCCGGGAGACCGAAGGAGCCGATGCCGAGCGTCTTCTGCGCCGGGGTCGCGAGAAAGGTCCAGCCGAACTGGACCAGCGCCGCGAGCAGCGAAACCGCGAACGTCTCGCGCGCCCAGCGCTGGCGCATCAGCAGGCCGATCGCGCCGGACAGGCCGACCCAGACCGCGACTGCGAAGGCGGTCTTCACCCAGACCGGCATCATCCGCCAGATTTCCACCTGTGCCGCGGGCAGTCCAGCCATCGCTTCGGCGCTCATCGAGATCCTGGTCAGATAGGAATAGCAGCCCATCGCCTCCCAGAGGAGGGCCACCACCGCCACCGCCCAGAACCAGCCCGGAACCGAGGGCTTCGCTCTACCGTCGGTCATCTCGTCCCTCCCACTTGTTTCGCGGGCGTAATGTACGCTTTCGTTGCGGAAGGGTGAAGTGTGTTCAAGCCTCCCCATTGCGGAGCGATGGGGAGGCTAGTTTCGCGAGCGCCCAGCGGGCCGCTTCGGCGACCACCGGATCCTCGTCCTCCGTCAGCCGGTCGAGCACCGGCACCAGCTCGCCGCGGCCGCTATTGCCGGCTGCGATGGCGGCGTTGCGGACCATGCGGTTGCGGCCGATCCGCTTGATCGGCGAGCCCGAAAAGACCTGGCGGAAACCGGCATCGTCGAGCGCGAGCAGGTCGGCGAGCGCCGGAGCGGCGAGCTCGGCGCGGGGAATGAAGGCGCGGTTGCGCCGCGCGCTGTCGGCGAAGCGGTTCCACGGGCAGACCGCCAGGCAATCGTCGCAGCCATAGACGCGGTTGCCGATCGCCTCGCGAAATTCCAGCGGGATCGGCCCCTTATGCTCGATCGTCAGATAGGAGATGCAACGCCGTGCATCGAGCCGGAACGGCTCCGGAAAGGCGTTGGTCGGGCAGGCGTCGAGGCAGGCCGTGCAGCTGCCGCAATGCACCTTGTGCGGCGTCGCGGCCTCGGGTGCCAGCTCGAGGGTCGTGTAGATCGCGCCGAGGAACAGCCAGCTGCCGTCGCTGCGGCTGACCAGATTGCTATGCTTGCCCTGCCAGCCGAGCCCTGCCGCCTCGGCGAGCGGCTTCTCCATCACCGGAGCGGTGTCGACGAACACCTTGAGGTCGCAATCGGCCTCGGCGACCAGCCAGCGGGCAAGCGCCTTGAGCGCCTTCTTGACCACGTCGTGATAATCTGCGCCCTGGGCGTAGACCGAGATCCGGCCGATTTCCGGCGCCGCGGCGAGCGCCAGCGGATCGATCGCCGGAGCATAGCTCATCCCGAGCGAGATCACCGACCGCACCTCCGGCCACAGTCCGGCGGGAGAGGCTCGGCGGTCGACCGTCTCCTCCATCCAGATCATGTCGCCATGTGCGCCCTCGGCGAGCCATTGGCGCAGCCGCTCGCCGCTTTTGGGCGCAGCGTCGGCGCGCGCGATCCCGAACGCGCAAAAGCCGAATTCCCGCGCCTTTTCCTCAAGCTTTTCCCGCAACTTGCTCTTGCCTTGGCTCACGCTGCCTCGCTACCACCTCGGCGGGAAAAAGGGGAATGTCTAGTGACCGGCGG
>JAQGLD010000070.1 GCA_028293055.1 Alphaproteobacteria bacterium | reverse complement strand
TCCTGACGGGCTTGTGCGAACTCGCCGGCGTGGTGGCCCTGCTGATCCCCCGCACTCGCAAGCTCGCGGCGGTCGCGCTGTCGCTTTACGCCGTCTGCGTCTATCCGGCCAATATCCAGCACGCCGTACAGGATTTGTCGGGCGCGCATCAGGGCCTCGGATGGCTGTATCACGCGCCGCGCCTGTTCGCGCAGCCGTTCATAATCTGGTGGTCTCTCTACGCCGGTGGCCTGGTCGGCGGATTGCGCATGCCGCCCAGGACGGACGATGGTCGCTGATGGCCAAGGCGGTCGATCGAGGGTGCGAGGCTAATCGAAGAAGCATGCGCGATGCATCCTGCCCCCCTCGCCGAAAGATCGGATGAAGCTCGGAATCGTCCTGCTGGCCGGCGGCGAGGGCCGCAGGATCGGCGGCGACAAGCCGCTGCGAATGCTCGGCGGCGAGACCCTGGCCGCGCGGGTCCTCGCCGCGGCGCGGGGCTGGTCCGACGAGATAAGGGTGGCGGTGCGCGGCGGCGGTCTTGCGGCGGCATTTGGCGTTGCGGCGCTGGAGGACGATCCGGCGATCGAAGGGCCGCTGGCGGGTATCGCCTCGGCGCTGCGTGACGCCGCAGCCCGCGGCCTCGACTCGGTGCTGACCCTGCCCTGCGACACGCCCTTCCTTCCGGCGGACCTGCCCGACCGGCTCTCGGCTGCAATTGAGGGAAAGCTCGCGGCTCTGGCGTCGAGCGCGGGCCATCTCCACCCGGCCTGCGCGCTCTGGGCCAGCGGCGCGCTCGCCGCGCTTCCAGGCTATCTCGCGACCGGACGTCGCTCGATCCGGAGCTTCGCAGAGCAGGTCGGCCATGGCGTCGCGGAGTGGGGGACTGAGCCGTTCGATCCCTTCTTCAACATCAACGACGCCGCCGACCTGGCCAAGGCGGAGGCCTGGCTCAGAAGTCGATGATCTCGACCTCGTCGCCAGCCGCGGCACCGGGCGCTCCGGCATGCCGCCGGACGAGCAGCTCGGCTTCGGCCAGCGACTTTTGCGCGCTCGATTCCTGATTTTCGAGCGACAGCACCTCCCCGTGCCGAAAGACCGCCCTGACGAAGGTCTCGCGGTCGCCGCAGGCCGACAGCGGCGCAGCCAGAGTGCCGCTGCGCCATGCGAGGGCGCAATCCGGCTCGCGGCCGCCGAGACCGGCGAGGAGAGGCGCGAGGAAGAGACGCGCGACGACCATCGCCGAGGTCGGATTGCCTGGGAGGCCAAGCACGAGCGTGCCGCGCACCCGGCCGAGCCAGGCCGGCTTGCCGGGCTTGATCGCCACCGTCGAGAAGATGAGCTCAAGCCCGAACGGGTCGAACATCGCTTTGGCATGGTCGCGCTCGCCGACCGAGGCGCCTCCGGTCACCACCACCAGATCGGAGCCCTCGACGAGTTCGAGTGCCGCGGCCTGCATCGCGTCGAGATCGTCGGCGAGCCGGCAGCGGACGCCGATCCGCGCCTGCCAGCCGCGTGCGAGCGCGGCGACTCCGAGCGAGATGCTCTCCGGGATCGCGCCGCAGCGGTCCAGCGCCTGTCCCGGATCGACCAGCTCGTCGCCGGTGCTTGCGATCGCGACGATCGGCCTGCGCCAGGCTTCGACCTCGGCGATATCCGCCGCAGCAGCAGCGACGAGCGCTCGGGGGCCGAGCAGAGCGCCGGCCACGAGCAGCCGGTCCCCGCGGCGGAAGTCGCTAGCCTGCCTGCGTATGTGACGAGAGGCGCCGTGTGGGGCGTCGAAAACAACGTGGTCGCCGTCGGGACTGGCCAACTCCTGGACGATGACCCGCTCGGTGCCGGGCGGCACGAACGCGCCGGTGAAGACCCGCACGGCATCGCCCGGATCGAGCGCTCCCGAATATTCGCGGCCCGGGGAGGCCGAGCCGGCGAGGCGGAGCCTGGCCGGAAGGACTGCCACGTCGGACTCGCGAACCGCATAGCCGTCCATCGCCGAGCAATCGCGTTCAGGAGAGTCGAGCCGAGCGATCACCGGGGCGGCGAGCACTCGGCCGTGGGCATCGCCCAGCGTCACTCGCTCGCGGCCCAGCGGTTTCGCGACACCGGCGATCAGAGCGCTGGCCTGGTCGAAGGTGATCACGCTTCGGCCGGGCTCTGGCTCAGCAGCCCTCGGGCCCAAGGGGGGTCCCTGGCCAGGACGATCGGGTAGACCGGGCATTCCGCGACATGCGCGCCGGGCAGATAGCCGAGGCTCATCAGGAACTCGCCGACGATCTCGCCGCCGGTGAACTTGAAGGTGGCGCGAAACAACTTCACCCACTCGCTCCTGTCGCGCGGATGATGCGCGTCGAGCCAGGCTGCGAATCCGCCGTGGCTGTCTCGAAGCGCCGCGACGCGCTGCGCATTGGCGATGATCGCCTTCACCTTGAGCCGGTTGCGGATAATGCCGGGATCTGCAAGCAGGCGCGCCTCGTCCTCGGGTCCCATCGCCGCCACCCGGTCGACATCATAGCCCAGGAATGCCGCGTGCATCGTCTCCCGACGGCGCAGGACCAGGCCCCAGGACAGGCCCGCTTGCATGATCTCGAGGCAGAGCCGCTCGAACAGCACCGCCTCGTCACGCTGCGGGAAGCCATATTCGGTCGCGTGATAGGCATCGTGGAAGGGCTGGCCCGGGGCGAAGCTGCAGTAATTGGTCATATCGTCTCGCTCGGTCGGCGCAGCTGCGCCGCGACTGTACGCATTCTTAGGGCGTGGCGCGACACCGGCTGCTAACGGCGCTCGAGGAGGCCGAGGCGTGATGCGGAATGTCCGGATAAGGAGCGATACATTTCCGCTCGCGGCGCCATTCGTGATCGCGCGGGGCAGCAAGACGGCCGCCGAAGTGGTGGCCGTCGAGTTGCGCGAAGGCGGCGCCGTCGGGCGCGGGGAAGGCGTTCCCTATGCCCGCTACGGCGAAAGCGTCGCCAGCGTCGAGGCCCAGCTGCGTGCGGTCGAGGCCGCGCTCGGCGCCGGGATCGCCCGGGACGAGCTGGCCGCCCTGCTCCCGCCAGGCGCGGCGCGCAACGCCGCCGATTGCGCGCTCTGGGACCTCGAAGCGAAGCTTTCCGGAATCGGGGTCGACGAAAGGATCGGACTGGCCGCGCCAAGCTCGACCGCCACCGCGCTGACCGTAGGGATCGACACGCCGGAACGGATGGCGCAGGCGGCCGCGGCGCTGCTCGGCGCCGACCTGATCAAGGTGAAGGTGGATGCCGACGCGCCCGATCTGGCGCTGACCGCGGTCCGCGCAGCGGCACCGAAGGCGCGGCTGATCGTCGATCCGAACGAAAGCTGGACCTTCGACCTGCTCGAGCGGATGCAGCCCTTGCTCCTGGCTTTGCGCATCGAGTTCGTCGAGCAGCCGCTGCCTGCGGGCGAGGACGAGATGCTGGACGGCTTTGCGCCGCGCGTGCCGATCTGCGCCGACGAATCCTGCCATGTCGCCGGCGATCTCGAACGGCTCGCGGGCCGCTACGGACTGGTCAACATCAAGCTCGACAAGACCGGCGGCCTCACCGAGGCATTGGTCCTGCTCGACTGCGCCCGCCGACGCGGCTTCGGAGTGATGGTCGGCTGCATGATCTGCACCTCGCTGTCGATTGCGCCGGCTCTGCGAATCGCCGCCGCGGCCGATTATGCGGATCTCGATGGGCCGCTGTGGCTGAAGCAGGATAGAAACGGCGGAATCGGGCTGGATGCGGGCAGGATCATCCCGCCGCCGCCCGGCTTCTGGGGCTGATTTCCAGCACGAGGGCCGTGGTGCGGTGTGCTGGATGCGGTCCGCCGAGTCGGCCGCCTCGCCTAAAGCCGCCGACATGTTTAACGCGCTCGCCATGCGCACCTCCCTCATCGACCGGGTCGCCGACCTGCTCAAGGCCACGGCTGCCGAGCATGTCCTGCCTTATTACCGCACCCTCGCCGAAGATCAGATCATCGAGAAGTCGCCTGGCGAGCTGGTCACGATCGCCGATCGCGAGGCGGAGGGCCGGATCGCGCGCGGGCTGGCGGACCTCGCGCCGAACGCGCGCTTCGTCGGCGAGGAAGCGTGCGCGGCCGATCCGTCCCTGCTCGATCGGATCGGCGAGGGGGACATATGGATCGTCGATCCGATCGACGGCACCGCCAACTTTGCCGCGGGTCGGCCGCCCTTTGCGATCATGGCTGCTCTACTCCGCGACGGCGAGATCCTGGCCTCCTGGATATACGAGCCGCTGTCGGGCCGTATGGCAGTTGCCGAGCGCGGCGCCGGAGCCTGGATCGATGGGATCAGGATTCGCACCGCTTCGGCATTGCCGGAGCGCCTGCGCGGCGTGGTCAGCCGATTCTCGATGCCGGAAGGGGCGGCGGAGGCCGCGGCAGCGGTCGAGGCCGGAATCGGCGAAGCGTTGCCGAACCTGCGCTGCGCCGGAGATCAATATCCCAAGGTGGCGGCCGGCGAGCAGGATTTCGCGCTCTACTGGCGGACCCTGGTCTGGGATCATGCGCCGGGAGTGCTGTTGCTCACCGAGGCGGGCGGAGTGGCCCGGCGGCCGGACGGCGCCCCTTATCGCCCGGCCGAGCCCGGGACCGGGATGCTGCTCGCCCATAATGAGGCGATCGCGCAGGAGATCGAAAAACTGCTCCGAGGCGGTGAATATCCTTCGATCGAGCCCGCTACCTAATCCCCCGCCTTGGCCAATCGGTCGAAGGCCTGGAGACGGCGGAGCAAGGCGGGCATATCGGCGAGCGGGACCATGTTCGGGCCGTCGCTCGGCGCTCGGTCGGGATCCTCGTGGGTCTCGATGAACAGGGCGGCGATGCCGATCGCCACCGCGGCGCGGGCGAGCGGCGGCACGAATTCGCGCTGGCCGCCGGAGCGGTCGCCCTGTCCGCCCGGCTGCTGGACCGAATGGGTCGCATCGAACATCACCGGGAAGCCGGTCTCGGCCATGATCGGCAGCGAGCGCATGTCGCTGACCAGCGTGTTGTAGCCGAAGCTGGCGCCGCGCTCGCACAGGATGATTCGGTCATTGCCGGCTTCGACCAGCTTGGCGGCGACATTCTTCATATCCCACGGGGCGAGGAACTGCCCCTTCTTCACATTGATCGCGCGGCCGGT
>JAQGLD010000057.1 GCA_028293055.1 Alphaproteobacteria bacterium | reverse complement strand
CCCCGAGCGATTCCGCCTGGCCGGCCAGCCAGCGGCAGAGATTGCCGAGGCTGACCGTGTAGGTGCCCTTGTTGTGCATGAAGGGCGGAGTCATGACATGCGGCAGGCTGTATTTGCCGGTCTCGGTCAGCACCCAGTGCAGATTCTCTGTCACCGGGACGGTCAGCGGGCTGTCGAGCTCGCGCCAGTTGGGGATCAGCTCGTCCATCGCCTTCGGGTCGACGACCGCTCCGGAGAGGATATGGGCGCCGACCTCGGAGCCCTTTTCGAGCACGCAGACACCGATCTCGCGGCCCGCTTCGGCGGCGAGCTGCTTCAGCCGGATCGCAGCGGACAGGCCAGCGGGGCCCGCTCCGACGATCACGACATCATAAGGCATCGACTCGCGTTCGCTCATTCGTCCTCCGCCGCGGCTGGCCAACGCATCGTCGCATACAGCCCACGACTGGCAGATAAGCGGCTAATCCAAGGTTGACCAGAGCGTAAGCCGGGTGCGTGAGTGGCGGCGGGATGGAGCGGGGAGATGATATCTTTTCCCCGGCAGCCGCCGCGAGCGCGCTGTCATGGTGGAACGATGCGGGCGTCGATGTGATGATCGACGAGACTCCGCGCGACTGGCTGCGCCCGAAGCCCGCGGCCGCCGCCGCCCTCGCGCCCCTGCTGGCCGAGGCCCACGCTCCGGCACCGGCGCAGGCCGAACCGGAAACCACCCTCCCCGACCAGCTGCCCTTGTTCAGGGCATGGCTTGCCGACAGCGACCGGGTCCCGCTTGCAGCCCCTTCGGCGCCGCGAGTCTGCCCTTCGGGCGATCCCGCCTCGGGGTTGATGATCGTCGCCGACATGCCGACCGGAGAGGATTGCGCCTCGGGGATCCTGCTGTCGGGCGAGGCGGGGCGGCTGTTCGACCGGATGCTCGCCGCGATCGGGCGCGACCGCGAGAGCGTCTACCTTGCGGCCCTGTCCTGCCTGCGTTCGCCCGATGGACGGTTCGCGACCGCGGCCGCGAAGAGCTGTGCGGAGATCGCCCGCCACCATATCGGCCTGGTCCGGCCCAAGGCGGTGCTTTTGCTCGGCGACTCGGTTTCCAAGGCCTTGCTCGGCCTTCCGATGGCCCAGGCGCGCGGCCGTTGGCACGAAATTACTGTTTATGGCGGTACGGTTAGGGCGATCGTAACCCTTCCTCCTGTCTATCTGCTGAGCCAGCCCGCATCCAAGGCGCTTGCCTGGGGAGACCTGCAGATGCTGATTGAAGAGGTGAAATGATGAAGCTGCGCGCAATCCTGCTCGCCGCTGCGATGATCGTTCCCGCGGCTCCGGCGCTCGCCGGCGGCCTCGCGCCGACGTCGGATTTCAGCGCCTCGGATCGCACAGCCTGGCGCGACGTCTTCGCGGCGCTCGACGCCTCCAACTGGGCCCTCGCCGCAAGCAAGATCGATTCCATGGCCGACAGTCCGGTCAAGTTCGCCGCCCAGGCCGAGCTCTATCTCGCCAAGGGCTCGCCCAAGGTCGAGGTCGACCAGATCGTCGCTCTGCTCCAGAAGGCGCCGGAGACCGCCAAGGCGGACCAGCTCGCCCGGCTGGCCATGTCGCGCGGCGCGACCATGCTTCCGCCGCTGCCGGTCGCGCAGAACATGATCTTCCAGGGCTCGCAGCCACGCCGCGGCAGGGCGAAAAATGTCAGCGGTGATTCGATCGCCGATCAGCTCGACACCCAGTTCCAGACCTTGCTCACCGCCAACCGGCCGGTGGATGCGGAGGCCTTGTACACGCCGCAGGAGACGCTGCTCGGCGCCGAGGCCCGCACCGAATTCCAGCAGCGCCTCGCCTGGTCCTATTATACGATCGGTGACGACGCCTCGTCCTATCGGCTCGCCTTGCTGGCCTCGGCGGGGAGCGGCGACTGGTCGATCCAGGGAGCCTGGGTTGCCGGTCTCGCGGCCTGGCGGATGCAGAATTGCGCCGGCGCGTCCGACGCCTTCTCCGACGTCGCTGCCCGATCGAGCGACTACGAGCTGGTCGCTGCCGCCAATTTCTGGGCCGCGCGCGCGGACACGAGGTGCAGCCGCCCCGAACGGGTCCAGGCACGATTGCGCAACGCCGCCCGCTACAAGGAGACCTTCTACGGCCTTCTCGCGGCAACCGCGCTCGGCATCCGCAGCGCCAATTATGCCGGCCTGCACGATTATCACGACGAGGAATGGGCCTCGGTCGCGCACAAGGCGAACGTCCAGACCGCAATCACGATGGCCGAGATCGGCGAGCGCGACCTCGCCGACCTGTTCATCCGCAGGCAGGCGCAGATCGGCGGAGCTGCCGACCATGGCGCTTTGCTGCACCTCGCCGCCGACCTCAATCTCGCCTCGACCCAGTTCTGGCTCGCGCACAACGCACCCCGCGGAGCGAACATCAACATCGCCGCCCGCTATCCGCGGCCCGACTGGCGCCCCGCGAAAGGCTGGCGAGTCGATCAGTCGCTGATCTTTGCCCACGCGCTCCAGGAATCGAACTTTCGCACCAATGTCGTCAGCCCGGCGGGAGCGGTCGGCCTGCTCCAGGTCCGCCCGGGCACCGCCGGCGACATCGCCCGCGCCCGCGGCGAGGTCTTCGACCGCCAGCAGCTCACCGATCCGCTCGCGAACATGGATTTCGGTCAGTCCTATATCGAGAGCCTGCGCGACAACGGCGCGACCGGAGGGCTGCTGCCCAAGGTGATCGCAGCCTATAATTGCGGCCCGGTGCCGGTCGCCGAGTGGAACACCCGCCGCTTCGACAAGGGCGACCCTTTGCTCTACATCGAGTCGATCCCCTATTGGGAGACGCGCTTCTACGTGCCGAGCGTGCTTCGCAATTACTGGATCTACGAGCAGGAAGCCGGAAAGAGCGGCGGCAGCCGCGAGGCGCTGGTCGCTGGCATGTGGCCACGCTTCCCAGGAATGTCCGGCGCCCGCGCGGTGCGGATCAAGCCGGAAGCCGCCAACACCGCTTTGGCACTGGGAACGAACTAGCCAAATTCCTCCCCTGCATTTGCAGGGGAGGGGGACCATGCGAAGCATGGCGGAGGGGCTCTTTGGACAGGGCCGGCCCCTCCATCGCGCGCCTTCGGCACGCGGTCCCCTCCCCTCGAAATCGAGGGAGGACCGGAATGTTCTTGCTTCGGTCTCACCGCTGACGCATAAGCAGTGCGTGACTCGCCCCGACGCCAGATCAGGCCGCGGCGCTCCCGAGAACCGGACGCCGACACGCTTCAACCTGCAGGAACGCGAGGCCGACGGGGAT
>JAQGLD010000049.1 GCA_028293055.1 Alphaproteobacteria bacterium | reverse complement strand
CCCAGCTCGCCGAACGCTTCGGAGCGGTGTCGATGACACTGGAAATGCCGTTCAAGGACAATGCGGACCTGCCCGACGAGACCTATGGCTGGTCGACCGACCGCTGCAGGCACCTCGCCAATGCCTGCATCGAGGCGCTCCACTTCTTGCTGCCCGAACTCGAGGCGCGGAAAGGCTGAGGGTCCGATGCCAAGCCTCGTCCTGATCCGCCACGGCCAGTCGGCGTGGAACCTGGAGAACCGATTCACCGGTTGGTGGGACGTGGACCTCACCGATAAGGGCGTCGCCGAGGCGCGCGCGGCCGGAGAGCTGCTCAGCGAGAAGGGGTTCGACTTCGACCTCTGCTTCACCAGCTACCAGAAGCGGGCGATCAAGACGCTGCACCTCGCGCTCGAGGCGATGGACCGCCTGTGGCTGCCGGAGGAGAAGGACTGGCGGCTCAACGAGCGTCATTATGGCGGGCTGACCGGACTCGACAAGGCCGAGACCGCGGCCAGGCACGGCGACGAGCAGGTCCATATCTGGCGGCGCTCGTTCGATATCCCGCCGCCCCCGATGGAGCGCGGCGGCCCGTTCGACCTCTCAGCGGACCCGCGCTACGCCGGCATTGCGATCCCCGAGACCGAGAGCCTCAAGGACACGATCGCGAGGGTGCTGCCTTATTGGGAACAAAGGATAGCGCCGGCGCTGAAGCAGGGCGAACGGGTGCTGATCTCGTCCCAAGGCAATTCGCTGCGGGCGGTGGTCAAGCATCTCTCCAACATTTCGGACGACGAGATTACCGGCCTCGAAATCCCGACCGGGGCGCCGATCGTCTACGAGCTCGACGACGGGCTCGGGGTGAAGGATCGTTACTATCTGAAGGACCGCTAGACTAGGGGCGCGTTCCGCCACAGCGCCTCGTCATGCCTGCCAAGGGCGCACGGGACTGGATTCCAGCTTGCGCGGGAATGACGCGAGCGGCTGGGGGCTACCCCTCGCTCTTGGCGAAGGCGATGGCCTTCTCTGCTCGGGCCAAGACGTCGGCGACGCTGTCCCCGGAGATAATTCCGGTCACCCCGACCGACGCCGCGATCGCGAAGCTACGCCCGCCGAGATCGACCGGCGAGGAAGCGATGCAGCGCGAGATCCGCTCGCCGGTCTCGATCGCGCTGTCGAGATCGAGATGATCGAGGATCAGGGCGAACTCGCCGCCGCCGGTGCGGGCGAGCAGATCGGTGGTACGGATCAACGCCGAAAGGCTGCGAGTGACATGGACGAGGACCGCGTCGCCGCCAATCTCGCCATGCGCCGCATTGATCCCGCCGAGCCGCTTGATATCGATGGTCAGCAGGGCGGCGGGCGTGCCGTGGCGTTCCGCCTGGCCGACGACCCGTTCCAGCTCCTCGATCACCCGCCCGCGGGTCGGCAGGCCGGTCAGTGGATCGTTGTCGGAGCCTTGCTCCAGCGCCGCGATACGCTGCCGCGCCTCGGCCAGCGAGGCCCGGAGCAGCGCATTCTCGTCGGCCAGCGAAGCCGCTTCGGCGGGAATGAAGTCGGAGCTGAATTTGGACATGATCCGAGTCTAGCGCGAAGAAGGTTAACGAGTTGCGAAGAGCCTTAATCCTCCCCTGCCTTTGCAGGGGAGGATCTACCCCGTCTCCCCGTCCCGGCCAGGATCCAAGATTGCCTCCCTTCCCTGCCCCGCCTAAGAAGCCGCCTTGCGCGGCAGACGGGTGGGGTAATGGCCGAGGTCGGGATCATCATGGGCAGCCGCTCCGACTGGGAGACGATGCGGCACGCCGCGGAGATGCTCGACGCTTTGGTGGTGAGCTACGAGACCAGGGTGGTGTCGGCCCATCGCACTCCGGAACGCCTCTACGATTATGCGCGCACCGCAGCCGAGCGCGGGTTGAAGGTGATCATCGCCGGGGCCGGCGGCGCGGCCCACCTGCCGGGCATGGCGGCGTCGCTGACCTGGCTTCCGGTGCTTGGGGTTCCGGTCGAATCCAAGGCGCTGTCCGGAATGGATAGCCTGCTGTCGATCGTCCAGATGCCCGCCGGAGTTCCGGTCGGCACGCTCGCCATCGGCAAGGCCGGTGCGGCCAATGCCGGCCTGCTCGCCGCTTCGATCCTCGCCACCGGCGACGAGGCGCTGGCCGGGCGGCTCGAGGACTGGCGGCGGCGGCAGACCGACAGCGTGGCCGAAACGCCCGAATGAGCGACCCCGGAGCGACTGGATGATCAAGCCCGGAGCGACCATCGGAATCGTCGGCGGCGGCCAGCTCGGGCGGATGCTGGCGCTGGCGGCGGCGCAGCTCGGCTACAAATGCCATATCTATGCGCCCGACGAGGCGCCGCCGGCCGCCGAGGTCAGCGCCCTGTTCACCCGCGGCGCCTGGGACGACGAGGACAAGCTCGCCCGGTTCGGCGCGAGCGTCGACATTGCCACCTACGAGTTCGAGAATATCGCCGCGGGCCCGCTGGCCGCGCTCGCCGCCGAGGCGCCCTTGCTGCCGCCTCGCCGCTCGCTCGAGATCGCCCAGGACCGGCTCGAGGAGAAAGGCTTCGTTGCCGGTCTCGGCGGGCGCCCTGCCCGCTATGCGCAGGTCGACGATCGCGAGGGCCTGGATGCGGCACTCGCCGAGATCGGCGCGCCGGTCGTGCTCAAGACCCGGCGCTTCGGCTATGACGGCAAGGGCCAGGCACGGATCCGGACACTAGGCGATGCCGACGAGGCCTGGGCCGCGATCCGCGGCGCTCCGGCAGTGCTCGAGGCCTTCGTCGATTTCGAGGCCGAATTCTCGATCCTGCTGTGCCGGACGCAATCCGGCGAGACCGTGACCTGGCCGGTGCCGCGCAACCATCACGAAGGCGGCATCCTCGCCTGCAGCGAGCTTCCCGCCGGCCCGGCGGTCGCAGCGCTGGCCGGAGAGGCCGAGGCGCTGGCGCGCAAGGTCGCCGACGCGCTCGACCATGTGGGGATGCTCACCCTGGAATATGTCGCGACCGCCGACGGGCCCTTGTTCAACGAGATGGCGCCGCGGGTGCACAATAGCGGCCACTGGACGATCGAGGGTGCGGTGACGTCCCAGTTCGAGAACCATGTCCGGGCGATTTGCGGGCTGCCGCTCGGCTCCACCAGGATGACCGGATCCGCGGTCGAGATGCGCAACCTGATCGGCGGCGATGTCCATGACTGGCAGGCGATCCTCTCCGACCCGAGCGCCCACCTCCACCTCTACGGCAAGAGCGAGGTAAGGCAGGGGCGCAAGATGGGGCATGTGACGCGGGTGAAGCGGTAGAATCTTCCCCTCCCCCCTGATGGGGGAGGCCGGGTGGGGGTGGAGTTTCCGTCCGCTCGGCGTGGGTCGCGCAGTCCACCCCCACCCAACCCTCCCCCATCGAGGGGGAGGGCCTTTCGCTCAGGGAGGTTTCCTTCCTCAGTCCGCCTTCATTTCCTCGACCGGGAGGCCGAGCGCCGCCAGCTGCGGGCGGACCTTGGAGGCGTCGCCGACGACGACCCAGACCAGCTTCTTCGTGTCGATCGCCTTGCGGGCGGCCGAATCGAGCGCGGCGGGGGTCATCGCCCGGTAGCGGTCGGGCAGGCGGGTGTAATAATCGTCCGGACGGCGCAGCGAGGCGTTGCGCAATATGCCGCCGAGCAGGTCGCTGCTCGTCTCGAAATCGCCGGGCAGCGACAGCACCTGGCTGTTCACCGCCTGGCTGAGCTCCTCGGCCGTGACTCCCTTGGAACCGAGGAAGTCGTTCATGTCGGCGAGCGCGGCCTTGATCGAATCGCCGGTGCGGTCGGTCTGGACCGGGGCGTAGACGAGCAGGGGCATGGTCTCGCGGACCAGCTGGACCTGGCTTCCGGCATAATAAGCCCAGCTCTTGGCCTCGCGCAGATCGAGGATCAGCCGCGAGGTGCTGCTCCCGCCGAGCACTTCGTTGGCGGTGGTCAGGTTCAGCGGATCGTCGACTCCCCGGATCGCGAGCGGCTCTCCGGCAAGGATCATCGACTGCGGGCTCTGCGGTTTGTCGATCAGGATGATCCGCGACGGTGCGGCCGGAATCGAGGCTGGGAAGCTCTTCATCCCCTTGGCCTGGGCGGGCGCCGCCCAGGAGCCGAAGCGGGCCTCGAGCATCGGCCGGATCTCGTCGGGGCTGGTATCGCCGACGACGAAGATCGCGCCATTGTCGGGGCGCAGCCAGCGGCGGTGAAAGGCGACGAGATCGCCGCGAGTGACCGCGGTCGCGCCGGCCTCGTCGCCCGAGCCGGTGAACGGGACTCCATAGGGATGGGCCTTGCCGAACAGGATCGGCGGCAGGACGCGGAGCGCGAGGCCCTGGGGCTGGGTCTTCTCGCCGGCGATTCGCGCGAGCAGGACGGCGCGCTTGCGCTTGACCTCCTCGGGCTTGAACGCCGGATTGCGGACGACATCGGCGAGCAGATCGAGCGACGCGGCGAGGTTGGGCTTGAGCGCGGACAAAGTGATCGTCGTATTGTCCATCGACGCATTCTCGCCGAGGTCGGCGCCGAGCCTTTCCTGCTC
>JAQGLD010000042.1 GCA_028293055.1 Alphaproteobacteria bacterium | reverse complement strand
GCTGCGTGCCTCCCCACGCGACCATGAGCGTACCGGCTGGGCGCGCGTCGGCTCCTCTCCCGCTTTCCGCGGGAGAGAAAGGGGCGGGCGCCGGAAAGGTGAGGGCCTGGATCGAGGCGTCGGCAAGAGCCTCACCCGACCTCTCCCACGGAAAGCGGGAAAGGAAGATCTCGCTTGTTCAGGCGGCATAACTTTCTAGGAAGCCGCAGCGCTCGCAGCGCCAGGTGGTGATTTCGTGCTGCTGGCTCTTGACCTGCTTGACCCCCGTCCAGAAGCTCTTCTTCGGCTCGCCTTCCTGCCAGTTGCTCGCGGCGACGGCGCCATAGCCGATGTCGACGATGAAGCCCGTGACCATCCGGCCTTCGCATTTCGGGCAGTTGGTCGGCTGGTGCATGGCGCTTTCTCTTGGGTGCCGGGGACTGTTCAGGGGTCGACCGCCACCGGCCCGTTCGGCGGACTCTTTGTCAGCTCGGCGCGGTCGGGTCCTGGTCGCCCGGCGCGAGCATGAACGGAGTGCCGTCAGGGCGGTAGCGGGTGCGGCAGCCGAGATGGCGCATATCGCGATTGGCCGACCCTACGTCGGCGCGGGGAATGCGATCGCCGGCCGCCTCCTCGAGCTCGCGAAGCATTGTCGAAAGGCCCCGCCAGCTGGTCCCGGGTCGCGGCAGATAGTCGAGATCCTCGGCCATAAGCGCTGAATCCATTCCGGCCGAAATTGTTCCTCGCCGACCCGATGCGGCGGCCTCCCTTCCAGGCCGCGCGGCGGCACAATGCGCGCGATCCGGATCCGGGCGATGACGCTCGCGGAGGCTCGCCTGCCCACCGAATGCGAATGCGCGTTCCCCGGCGAAGGCCTGGGTCCACCCGTTCGGCTCGTTCCGCTGGGTTCCGGCCTGCGCCGGGACACGATCCTTGTCGCGCCGCCTCTGCGCCCGTCCCGCTCTTCAGTGGCTATGCGCCAGGATCCAGTCGCCGACCATCCTGAGCACCGACGGAGCGATCGTCTCCTCGATCTGCTGATATTCGGCGACTGCCCCGGTGCGGGCGGTCTGGAAGAGGTGGTTGAGGCCGGGAAGCTCGGTCACGGTCGCGTCGCGATTGCCGGCGAGCGCTGCGCGGAGCGCGGGCACATTGTCCGATGGAGGCACCTGCAGGTCGAGGCTGCCGCTCAGCGCGAGCACCGGAACCCGCAGCGCGCGTAGCGCCGGCGCCGGATCGGTGCGCAGGAAGCCGCGATACCAGTCCGAGGCCATCGTCGCTGCCGCGGCATCGCCGGCCTGCCCCTTGCCTTCCGCGGCAAGGATCGCCTTGGCATCGCGCTCCGCGGTCGCGGCGTCGGGCGCGCGCTCGAGCGCGTCGAGCATATGGCGGGTAAGGGCGTCGTTATGCGCGAGCTGGTCGGGGGTCGCGCCCGCCGCTGCCGCGATCAAATGCTGCTGCTCGACGATGATGCGGTCGCCATTCACCCCCGGGCCGGCGAGCATCACCACCCAGGCAACCGACGGGTTGCGAGCCGCCACCATCGGAGCGATCAGCCCGCCCTCGCTGTGCCCGATCAGCCCGATCCGCCGCCGGTCGATCTCTGGACGCGACGCCAGGAAGACCATTCCCGCCTCCGTGTCGGTGGCGAAATCGGCGGTGGTCGCATGGGGGAAATCGCCGGTCGATGCACCGATGCCGCGATCGTCGACTCGCAGCACCGCAATCCCCCTGCGGGTCAGTGCGTCGGCGAGCACGAGGAAGGGCTTGTGGCCGAGCAGGGTCTCGTCGCGATCCTGCGGGCCCGAACCGGTGATCAGCAAGGCGGCGGGAAACGGTCCGCCGCCGGGCGGGAGCGTCAGGGTACCGGCGAGCCGATCGTGCCCGGCCGGATTGTCGTAGGAAACCTCGACCTCCCGATAGGGAAAGGGCCTTTTGGGCATTTGCGGCCGGTTGAGCGCGGCGGGCGCCGGCGCCCCGGCGGCGCGAAGCGTCATGACCAAGACCGTGGAATTCCCTCCCTGGGTCCAATGGCCGGTCAGCGATTTGCCGTCCCCCGATAGGACGCCCTCGAACCGGGCGCCGACCGCAGGCGCCTCGAGCGTGATCGTCGCGCCGTCGCGGCGGATCGCGGCGAAGGGCAGGGAGCCGGATCCCTGGTCGGGGCTTTCGACCGTCGCGCTGGTTCCGGTCGAAACGGTCCGGACATGGAAGACGAGACGAAGCTTGCCCATTCCGCCGAGGTCGAGCGCACCGTCCCAGTCGCCGTCGAGCCCGGCCACGACCGGCTTGGCCGCAGCCTGGCCGCGGGTGAGGACGAGCGGCAATCGGGTGGTCTGCTGGCTCCACTCGCCGGCATAATGCGCTCCGGCCGTGTCCCATGTTCCGGCATAATGCCCGCCGACCAGGGGCACGTCGAAACCGAGCTTGCCGCCCTCGCCGGCGACCGAAGCGAGCGGCATCCCAATCGCCGCCTGATCGAGGCTGTCGAACGTGCCGCTCAGCGCATTGCCGGTGCGGACGATATGGATTGCGAGATGGAGCTGCGCGCCGCCCGCCTGGAGGGTTCCGATCCAGTCGCCGGCCGGATCGCCCGCGGCCTGGGCGGGTGCGGCCGACGCCGGCTGTGCAGCGAGCCAAAGCAGCATCGCGCCGATCAATATCCGGAAAAGACGCTTCGCCATCGCCCAGCCTCCCGCAGTCGCGAGCGCATTCTGGCCTGCGCGCGCGGTGTCCGCAACGGGCTTCGCGCGCCCTTCAGAAATCGGTCTTGCCGAAGCGCTTTATGCCCTGGTTGCGCCCCGGTGGATCGAGCATTTCGAGGTCGAGCGCGATCGGATCGCCGATCCAGCGGGCGAGACTGCTATGGTCCGCAAGATCGTCGTCGGTAAGCG
>JAQGLD010000023.1 GCA_028293055.1 Alphaproteobacteria bacterium | reverse complement strand
TGCGCCGCACCAATCGCGGCCGGGCCTTCGTCATGCGCAATTTCGACCGCAACCGCGACGGCCTGATCGACCCGCGCGAGGCCGATGCGGCCAACCGCGCCTTCGCCGAGATTGCCGGCCCGCGGCGAGATCGCTTCGACTGGGACAGCCGTGACCGCATGGGCCGCGACGAGCGCGGACCCGGCCGCGACCGCGTGGTCGTCGTCGAGGATCGTGGCCGCGGCTGGGATCGCGGCGCGATGCGCGACTATCGATTCCGCCAGACCCGGCTCGGAGCGACGATGACCCTGCAGGAAGATGTCCTGTTCCGCACCGACAGCGCCGAGCTGCGCCCCGGCGCGATCGAGAAATTGCGGCCGCTCGCCGGCTATCTGCGCGCCCATGAAGGTGTCCGAGTCGCGATCATCGGCCACACTGATTCGCGCGGCAGCGACGCCCACAACCAGGATCTGTCCGAGCGCAGGGCGGAGAGCGTTCGCAACGCGTTCGACCAGATGGGCGTCACCCGCGCGCGCTTCCGGGTCGAGGGCCATGGCGAGAAGGAGCCGGTCGCGACCAACGCCACCGCCGCCGGAATGCGCCTCAACCGCAGGGTCGAAGTCACCCTGCTCGGCCAGCGCGCCGACCGCCTCGAAGCGGAATAAGCTTTTATCCTCTCCCGCGATTGGGAAGAAGGGAAACTTCTTATCCTCTCCCGCCTTTCGCGGGAGAGGTCCCCGACGCGAAGCGGCGGGGGGTGAGGGTCTTTTCCGTGGAGTCGGAAAGACCCTCACCCCCCAAGCTTAGCTTGGGTCCCCCCTCTCCCGCGGAAAGCGGGAGAGGTGTTTAATCCAGCTGTGCGGCCGTCCCGACCTGGGCAATCACTTGCGGCTCTTGCGCGCCGCGTAGCGGGCGTCGCGCGCGGCCTTGCGCTCGGCTTCGGTCATTTCGGGCTTGGCCGCAGCCGCGGCCGCGGCCGCCTTCTGCTCGGCCTTTTCCTTGCGCTCGGCTTCCCTCGCCGCGCGCTTCTCGGCCTCGCGCGCCTCGCGCGCCTCGCGGGCGGCCTGGCGCGCCGCGACCACCGCCTCGTCGACCGGCGGCTTGGCACGCAATTGCTCCAGCGCCTTCTGCTTCGCCTGCGCTGCGCTGGCGACGCGATCCTGGAAGCTGGGATTGTAGGATTTCATTCAAGCGACTCCGTTTGGGGCCTCAAATCCTGCCGGCCCCGGGGGGTTCCCCATATTATCGGCGGGCTACGACCGCCAGCGAAGACTTGAGGGCCGCAATCGCCCGACGAGCCGCTCCACGAGGGGAACGGGCTTAAGCCGGGGCGCCGAACCGTCCCGTCCGGGCACGCCTTATTTTCTCCGATTGACCCGATGCCGGATCGGCCGCTCGCATCCCGGCATGATCACAACCACCCCGTTCCGCCGCACGATCCTGGCGCGCCCGAGCCCGAGCGGGCGCAACCTCTTCCTCCTCTGGCTCGCCTGCCTGATCGGCCTTCCGGCCGCCGCCGCCGCGAGCACGGCCGCCGCCGGCGGTGCACACGCCGATTTCGGCGGCGCTCCGGTCTCCGACGATGTCCGCCGGGTCGCCGACTGGGTAGTCTCTACCAACGACCATCGCGGCCTGCCCTTCATCGTCGTCGACAAGGCGCGCGCGCGCCTCTTCCTGTTCGACGGAAGCGAGACGATCCGCGGCACCACCCCAGTGCTGCTCGGCCTCGCCCGCGGCGACGATTCGCCGGCCGGGATCGGCGAGAAGAAGCTTGCGGCGATTCGGCCGGAGGAGCGGATCACCCCGGCCGGCCGCTTCATCGCCGGCCTTGGGGTCAATTTGTCGGGCGAGGACATACTCTGGGTCGATTACGGCGCCGCAATCTCGCTGCACCGGGTCACCGATCCCAAGCCGGGCCTGACCGCGCGCGGCCGCACCGCTCGGCTGGCGAGCGCCACCGCGCTCGACAACCGGATCTCGCACGGCTGCATCAACGTGTCCGGATCCTTCTTCGTCCAGGTCGTCCGCCCGATCTTCGCCGGCGCCGGCGGAATCGTCTATGTGCTGCCCGAGACCCGCCCGGTGAGCAGCCTGTTTCCGGTGCCTTCGGCCCACGCACGGGCCGACGCGCAGGGCGCCATGCCGACCGCCGCCGGCCGAACCTAGCGTCTGTCCTGCCCGCGCCTGGTCGCGAACCAGATGATGTGGCGCGGCCCCTTGCCGTTGGAGCGCGCCCGCACCGCGACCTCCTCGACTGAGAAGCCGGCGCGCTCCAGCTTCCGCGCAAAGGCCTTGTCGTCGGCCGCGGACCAGATCGCAAGCACTCCGCCGGGCTTCAGCGCAGCCCTGGCCGCCTCGAGCCCGAACGGATTGTAGAGCCGGTTGTTGGCTGCGCGGCTGAGGCCGTCGGGGCCGTTGTCGACGTCGAGCAGGATCGCATCATAATCGCTGCGCGCGGCCTCGATCATCGCAGCGACATCGCCTTCGACGATCCGCACCCGCCGGTCGTCGAGGCAGCCGGCGCAGAGCTCGGCCATCGGCCCGCGCGCCCAGTCGATGATCTCCCGGACCAGCTCGGCGACGGTCAGCCGGGCGTCGCTGCCGAGCGCGCCCAGGGCCGCGCGCAGGGTGAAGCCCATGCCATAGCCGCCGACCAGCCAGTGCTGAGACTTGCGCCCGGCGAGCCGCTCGGCGGTCATCGTCGCCAAGGCTTCCTCCGAACCGCTCATTCGGCTGTTCATCAGCTCGTTGCGGTCGAGCACGATCATATGGTCGCGCCCGCGCCGGAACAGGCGCAGCTCCGCACCGCCGGGCACCTTCGCGGTCGCGATCAGCTCGCGGGGGATCATGGCGCTGGAACCTGGTGCATGAGACGCACTTGCGGCTTTCCGATCCGCGCTTCAAGCCTCGCCGGACCTCCGGCGGGCCAGGCGCGTTGGCGGTGGAAGCGAAGGAGAAGCGCAGATGCTCGATCGACAGGTGCCCGATGTGACGTTCAAGACTCGCGTTCGCGACGAGAGCATCGGCGGCGACAACCCGTTCCGCTGGCAGGATCTCGCGAGCCGCGACGTGTTCGCCGGCAAGAGGGTGGTGCTGTTCGCTTTGCCCGGCGCCTTCACCCCGACCTGCACCACCGAGCAATGCCCGGCCTATGAGGCAAGCTATCCCGCCCTGCGCGAGGCGGGCGCGGACGAAGTCTATTGCCTGTCGGTCAACGACGCCTTCGTCATGTATCAATGGGGCAAGCATCTCGGGCTCAAGAACCTCAAGGTCCTGCCCGACGGTTCGGCCGATTTCACCCGGCGGATGGGCATGCTGGTCAAGAAGGACCATCTCGGCTTCGGCCAGCGCTCGTGGCGCTACGCCGCGGTGATCGACGACGGAACGGTCCGCGGCTGGTTCGAGGAACCCGGAATCAACGACGAGGGCGCCGACGAGGACCCCTATGGCGAAAGCGCCCCCGACAAGGTCCTCGCCTGGCTGAAGGCGAATCCGAGGACCTAAGCCCCTCCCCTTCAGGGGAGGGGTAGGGGGTGGGGGAGTCGTGTGATTCCTTCCCTTCCCGGGCTGGCCCGCCGTTCGGCCCCACCCCAACCCCTCCCCTGAAGGGGAGGGGCTCAAGGACTTCTGGCCTTGGTGCGCTACCTCATGCACAGCGC
>JAQGLD010000010.1 GCA_028293055.1 Alphaproteobacteria bacterium | reverse complement strand
CTCCCGCTGCTGCGCACCACGGTGACGGTCGAAAAGCCGAAGACCATCATCACCCGCAACCATTCGCCCGACATCGGCTTCGATCGCTCGATCAACGCCTATCGCGGCTGCGAGCATGGCTGCATCTATTGCTTCGCGCGGCCGACCCACGCCTATCACGACCTCTCCCCCGGCCTCGATTTCGAAACCCGGCTGTTCGCCAAGCCCGATGCGGCGAAATTGCTACGCGAGGAGCTTGCGAGGCCCGGCTACAGCGTCCGTCCCATCGCGCTCGGCACGAACACCGATCCCTACCAGCCGATCGAGGCCGAATGGCGGATCACCCGGTCGATCCTCGAAGTGCTCGCCGAGACCAACCATCCTGTGACGATCACCACCAAGTCCGATCGGGTGCTTCGCGATCTCGACATCCTCGTTCCGATGGCGGCGAAGGGACTCGCCTCGGTCGCGCTTTCGGTGACCTCACTGACTCCGGAAATCTCTCGAACGCTGGAGCCGCGAGCCCCGGCGGGACGCAAGCGGATCGCTGCGGTCAAGGCGCTCAATGCGGCCGGAGTCCCTGCGATCGTCGCGATTGCCCCGGTCATCCCGGCGATCACGGATCATGAGGTCGAGCATATCGTCGAAGCCGCGGCGCAGGCCGGCGCCGCGGGCGTGTTCTTCCTTCCGGTCCGCCTCCCGTGGGAGGTGGCGCCTTTGTTCCGAGCATGGCTCGACGAACATTTCCCCGACCGCGCCGGGAAGGTGATGAACATCATCCGCGAGATACGCGGCGGCAAGGACAACGACCCCAATTTCTTCACCCGCCACCAGGGCTTCGGCCCCTGGGCGATGCTAATGCGCACCCGCTTCGAGATCGCGGTGAGGAAGAACGGGCTCAACAGGGAGCGCAGGAAGCTGCGCACCGACCTGTTCCTTCCCCCTCAGGGGCCGCAGCTGAGACTGCTGTAGCTTAGCTCCTCCCCTGGATTTCCAGGGGAGGAATTTCTACGCAGCGCTGCTCAGCCGGAAATCCCGATATTGTTCGCGGAGCTTGGTCTTGAGCAGCTTGCCGGTCGCGGTATGGGGCAGGCTTTCGACGAAGACGACCTCGTCCGGCAACCACCATTTGGCGACGTGGCCCGAGAGATGGTCGATGACCGCCGAAGCGGTCAGCTCGATGCCCGGTTGCTTCACCACCAGCAGGATCGGCCGTTCGTCCCACTTGGGATGGCGCACCCCGACCGCGGCTGCCTCCGCCACGCCAGGGCAACCGACCGCGGCATTTTCGAGCTCGATCGAGCTGATCCACTCGCCGCCGGACTTGATGACGTCCTTCGATCGATCGGTAATCCGGAGCACTCCGTCGGGATGGATGGCGGCGACGTCGCCAGTGTCGAACCAGCCCTCGTCGTCGATGCAGGGACCGTTTTCGTCCTGGAAATATTGGGCCACGACCCAGGGACCCTTGGCCTGGAGGCGGCCCGACGCCACTCCGTCGCGGGGCAGCATTTGTCCTTCTTCATCGACGATGCGCAGCTCGACTCCGAACGGCACCCGCCCCTGCCGGCATTGCTGGTCGAGCTGCTCCTGCTCGGTGAGCCCGTCCCAATCCCCGGTCGGCGCTCCGACCGTTCCAAGCGGGGACATCTCGGTCATCCCCCAGGCATGGCCGACCCGGACGCCGCGCGCGTTGAACCAGGCGATCATCGAACGCGGCGCCGCGGATCCGCCGATATGAACGCTCTTCAGCTTGCCGAGATCGGCGCCCGTGGCCTCGACATATTGGATCAGAGCGAGCCAGACGGTGGGCACCGCAGCGGTGTGGGTGACGCCCTCCGAGCGCATATAGTCGCACATCAGATCGGGCGCATAATCGGTCGAGAAGACCATCTTCGCGCCGACCGCGGCGCAGGAGAATGGCAGGCCCCAGGCTCCGGCATGGAACATCGGCACGACCGGGAGAACGACCGAGCGAGCTTCGAGATTGAAGATGTCGGGGCAGACCTGGGCGAGCGTGTGCAGCACCGCCGAGCGATGCTCGTAGAGCACGCCCTTGGGATTTCCGGTCGTCCCGCTGGTGTAGCAGAGCATCGCCGGCTCGCGCTCGTCGCCCTCGACCCAGGCATAGTCGCCGCTTTCCGCTGCGATCAGCGCCTCGAACCCGCCGGCATCGTCGTGGGGATCGAAGCAGACATAATGCTCGATGCTGGTCCAGCGCGATTTCAGCCGCTCGACGATCGGCGCGAACGCAGCGTCGTAGAACAGCACGCGGTCCTCGGCATGATTGGCGATATAGGCGAGCTGATCGTCGAACAGGCGCGGATTGATCGTGTGGATGACCCCGCCCATGCCGATGGTTCCGTACCAGGCGACGAGGTGGCGGCTGTGGTTCATCGCCAGGGTCGCGACCCGGTCGCCGCGCCTTATGCCGAGCCGCTCGAGCGCTTGCGCCAGCTTGCGGGAATCCCGAGCGACGCCCGCCCAATCGGTGCGAGTGAGCTTGCGGTCCGCCCAGAGCGAGACCAGCTCGCGGGACCCATGCTCGCGCTCCGCATGATCGATCAGCCGCATGATCCGAAGCGGCCAGTCCTGCATCCTGCCCAGCATGATCTCTCCCCACCGGTCCGGGGCCGTCTCGCGGGCCCTGGCCGTGCCGGTCAGTCTATGCGTTCAGGACACCAAAGCAAGGCGGAGCGCTGGCGCGACCGAGAGGCGAACCGCGGTGACGCCCTCGATCCGCTCGAGCCGCGCGACGAGCTCGGCGTCGAGCTGGAAATCGCGGCCGAGGACCAGCTCAGCCTCGCCCTGCGGCAGCCGCGCGCGCAAGCGAAGCTCGCCATTGCCGCCACGATCGCTGGCGACGGCCGCGGCGAGCCGGCGAAGCGCCGCTTCGCCTTCGACCTCGATCTCGAGCTGGAGCCGGGTGCGTCGGGACAGGCCTTCGAACGACTGCAATGCGCGGATCGTCACTCGCGGCGCCTCCTCGCCCGGCCGGCGATCCAGCTCGACATTGAGCAAGGCGCAGGCGCCGTCCTTGGCCGATTCCTCGACCCGCGCGGCGACATCGTCGTCGAACACCGTCGCGTCGAACTGGCCGGACGAATCCGAAACCGTCGCCATCAGATAACGCCGGCCCTTGGCCGACGTCCGCCAGCGAACATCCTCGATCAGCCCGGCCATCACCGCGGCGGTGCGGCCACCCTCGGCCGGCGCCGGCATCGAGGCGAGCTGGGCGAAGCTGCGCGCGCCCTGGGCGTCGGCGATGTGGCGGTAGCGATCGACCGGATGGGAGGAGAAATAGAATCCGAACGCCTCCTTCTCGGCCGCCATGCCCTGCGCCAGCGTCCAGCTCGAGGAAGGCATGCGGATCGGCACCACGTTCGATTCGCCACCGAACAGGCCGCCCTGCCCGCTCGTCCTCGCCTCCGCGGCACTCGCGGCGTGGGCTAGGATGGTCTCCGCCGCGGCGAACACCGAAGCTCGGTTCGGCTCGACCGGGTCGAACGCCCCGCCCCCGGCGAGGCTTTCGATCTGGCGCCGATTGACCAGCCGCGGATCGATCCGGTCGGCGAAATCGTCGA
>JAQGLD010000005.1 GCA_028293055.1 Alphaproteobacteria bacterium | reverse complement strand
GGCGAATGGATCGGCGGGACAGAAGTCTCTCAGGTTGGACAAGGTGCCACCTGCTGGGGAGACGCTTGGGACGGGCCGGTTGCGAGCGTCCGGGAATTGAGGTGTGGGGCGGCCTATCCAATGCCACGGTCCGCACGAAAAAGGCCGCTCCAACCAGGTTGGAGCGGCCCTTCTTTTCGAACTCGCTGATCTAAATCAGGAAGTTGTAACGAACGGAGCGTCCGTCTGGCTGCCCGGGAAGCCGCTCTCGGCATCGCCCGCCGACATGCGACGCACTTCCGGCTTGACCCACTGCAGGCGAGTGTCAGCGCTCGTCTGGGCGCCGCGCTCAATGCCCTGATCTTCTCTCATGGTATACTTCCCCTTGCGTGCAAATTGAAAGAGTTGCCCCTCAATAGGGCGATTCTCAGGAATCTGTCAAACCAAAACAGTCGCCACACTCCATGAACGCCATAGCCGAGACCTATGTTCCGCGCGCGAACTGCTCGAGCATATGGGCTTCGATCGTCGCATAGGCCGTCTCCGCCCGTTCGAATCCCCATGCCATGGCAAAGGTAAAAATTCGACATTCGCGCGCAAGTTCGGTGCAGCGCCGGAAATGCCACGCGCTCCTGCCCATCCCGTTCAAAGCGAGCCCGCGATAAGTGTTCGAAACCAGAGCGTTGACCGCCTGCAGGCCGGTCAGCTCGGCGAAGCGGCTTTCGGTCCCCTCGCTCCGCCCGAGGACATAGAGGAGGCCGAGCCGGTGGGGACGATCATCGGCGAGCCCGCTGGCCGGGAGCAGGAATTTGTCCTCGCGCATCAGCACCGGCGAAAGGCCCGCCTTGCTCTCGCCTGCGGCGGCCAGCGAGCTGTCCCACAGCTTGAACTGGCGGATGCCCGGCCAGACCAGGGCGGTCGCCGCCGCCTCCGCGCCATCGCCGGTTCCGCCGGCATGGACGACGCAGACATCGTCGGAGAGCAGATCGAAGCCCCTGCCGCTCAGCCGATGCGCGATCGTCGATTTGCCCGCCCCCGACGCCCCGAGAAAGGCGGCGGCCTGATCGCCCCTGGCGACCGCGCTGGCGTGGAGCGGAAGCAGGCCGGCCTGATGGACCAATGCTCCGAGCACCGAGCCGAGCAGATAGGCGCGGAGATCCGTGTCGGCCGCGCCGGGCAGGGCTTCGACGAACACTTCCCGCCCGTCGCGCACGAAAAAGCGCGCGACATCGGGCACAGTAAGGCGGAACTCGCTCGGCGAAAGTTCGACGAATTCCCCGATCGCAGTCAGCGGGTGCCGCGGCTCGGGGAGCGGGGCCCTGCGAATGGTCACGTCCGCAAGGGCCGGCGGTCGCTCGTCGGGGCGCAGTTCGGGCAATTCCATGGACGAATCCAGGCTCAGCCCGAACAGCCTGTAACGGCGGCTCAGGCCGGCTTCCCCGATAGTCTTCGTTCTTATGTTCACACCAAACTCGCGAGTCTTTGCGGATTCGCCGCTCGGCCGGGGGGCGGCGGCATTGATAAGGCCATATGCATCCGATAGGTCCCGCGCCAAGGAAAGGGAATTGTGACTTGGCCGGAAATCGCCCGATAATCTGCGGAGCTGCGCTTTATCCGAGCCGCGCGGCCGATTCGGCGTCGACAGCCCCACGACAATGACCGCATTGTCCGGTTTCTGGCGTTTCGACGGCGGCAGCGACGTCGGCGAGAATTGCGCGCGGATGCTGCGCGGCCAGTCGATCTATTCGAAGGACAAGCCCGCCGAGCATGTCGACGGCGCCATCGCGCTGGGCCGGGCGCTCTGGAAGATGCTGCCGGAAGACTCCTACGATCGCGGGCCGGTGGTTGGCGCCGAAGGACGGCTCGTGCTGGTCGCGGATGCGCGGATCGACAATCGCGAGTCCCTGTGCTCCGATCTCGGCCTGGGCACGGGCGCCCTGCTTTGCGATGCCGCACTGATCCTGCGCGCGGCCGAGGCGTGGGGCGACGATTTTGTCGGGCGGCTGATCGGCGATTTCGCGCTTGCTCTGTGGGATCGCGATCGGCAGCGGCTGCTGCTCGCACGCGACTTCCTCGGCCAGCGGCCGCTCCATTACCACCAGGGGGAGGGCTTCTTCGCCTTTGCCTCTATGCCCAAGGGCCTGCACGCGCTGGCAGAGGTACCCTACGCGCCGAACCCGGCCTCGAACGCGGATTTCCTCGTGCTGATGCCGCAGACCGGCCCCGAGACCTTCTTCGAAGGAATCAGCCGGGTCGAGCCGGGTCATGTCTGCATCGTCGACCGGAACGGGCTGCGATCCCAGCCTTATTGGCAGCCGCGGCTCGACCCGCTCCAGCTCGGCTCGAACGACGCCTATGTCGAAGCGCTCCGTGAGAAGCTCGATCTCGCGGTCGCCCGCCGGCTGCGTGGTGTCGGATCGGACGTCGGCGCGCATCTCAGCGGTGGCCTCGACAGCAATGCCGTCTGTGCCTCCGCTGCCCGTCTGATGGCGGCGCGTTCGGGCCGGGTCGTCGCCTTCACCTCGGTTCCGGCCAAGGGCGCCGGCCTGATCGAGCGGGCTGGCTCTTTCGCCGACGAGAGCGGGCTAGCGTCGGCGACCGCCGCGCTATATTCGAATATCGAGCATGTCGCCGTCACGGCCGAGGATCGCTCGCCGGCGGCTTCGCTCGATCGCCATTTCTTCCTCTACGAACGACCGGTCACCAACCTCGCCAATATGAGCTGGTGGGACGGGATCAATGACGAAGCCAGGGCACGCCGGCTCGCGGTGATGCTGACCGGACAGGCCGGCAACCTCAGCCTCAGCTATGCGGGCGTCGAGTGGCTTCCCCAGCTGTTCGGGAGCGGCCGCTGGCTCAAGCTGCTGCCGCTCGCCATGGGGCTCCACCGCAATGGCTGGACGGCGGCGCGAATCGCCGGCTCGGTGATCGGGCCGCATCTGTCACGCGGCGCCTGGAAGGCCATGCTCAAGGCATTCAAGCGGCGGCCGCAGGACCTGATCGCGGACAGCTGCGTCAATCCCGAGCTCGAGCAGGGCTTGGAGGACCGCGCCAGGGCGCGTGGGCTCGACACCAAATTGGGCCCGCGCCAGGGCTCGGCCGAGATCAGGCTCGCGGCGCTTCGCCGCTACGATCCGGGCAATCACAACAAGGGCATGCTGGCCGGGTGGGGCCTCGACTTTCGCGATCCGACCGCAGATCGCGCTCTTGTCGAATTCTGCCTGCGAGTCCCCGCCGAACAGTTCATTCTCGGCGGAATGCCTCGCTCGCTCGCGCGCCGCGCGCTCAGCGGCCGGGTGGCCGAGCCGGTCCTCGCCGAGACTCGCAAGGGGCTGCAGGCGGCCGACTGGTATGTCGCCCTCGACCGGTCGCGGTCCGATGTCGCCGAGGAATTTCGGCGGATCGCCGACTGCGCGCCGGCCAGCTCCATTCTCGACACGCGCAGACTCGGCGCGCTGATCGACAATTGGCCGGCCAACGGGTGGCAGGACCCGGCGGCCGAGCGCGACTATCGCAACGCTCTGCTGCGGGCGGTCTCCGCAGGCCATTTCGTGCGCAAGGCGAGCGGCGCCAACAGCTAAAGTCCGTCCTCTCGATTCCAAGTCGAGGAGCGGCCTGTCCACCGGAGAGTGGAGGCGGCACCAGCCGCGCGAGCTCCAAGGGCGATGAGCTGGACGGCAATCGCCGGCCTCCGATTACGCGGAAAAACGGCACGCTCAAAGAAGCGGCCCAATAGGTCGGGCGACGAGCCTCGGCCGCAGCCCTTCATCGAAGCGCTGCGGCCGAGTCGCGGATCGTGTCGCAATGCCACTGCCGCCGGCCGCGCGGGCAGGGCGCTCCTATTCGCGGAAGGCGGTCTCGGTGATCCGAGTGATCGGGGTCAGGATGTACTGGAGGATAGTCCTCTTCTCGCCGAGCAGGCTGACATCGGCGACCATTCCGGTGCCGATCGGCAGCGGGTGGCCGTAATGGTCCTTGAGCGAGGTGGAATCCGTCCGCACCTGGACGATATAATAGGATTCGCCGGTCTTCTCGTTGACGGTCGCATCGGGCGAGATCGCGACGACATTGCCGTGCAGCGAGCCATAGACTGAAGGATCGTAGGCGGTGATGCTGACCCGGGCACGCTGGCCCATGCGGACAAAGGCGATGTCCGCCGGCTTGACCATCGCTTCGACCAGAAGCGCCTCGTGCGAGGGGACGATCTCGATCATCGGAGCGCCCGGGGGCACTGCGCTGCCGACCGTCGTGACTAACACCCGATTGATTCGTCCGGCGAGCGGCGCCCGCACTTCGGTGCGCGCCACCTTCTCCTGAAGCGCGGGCAGGGTCTGGGACCGCGCGCCCATCTCGGCCTGGGCGGCGGTGAGCTCGGCGCCGGCCTGCGACATCCAGGTCTGGCGCTGCTGCGCCATCGCAGCGCGGGCTTCGTTTACCCCGGCGCGCGCGCGCTGCAGCGTCGCTGCCGCACCCTCGGTTTCCTTGACCGCGACGTCATAGTCGCTCTGCGCCTGGATCAGCGACATGCGCGGCTCGATCCCGCGCTCCACGAGCGGGCGGATGATCCGCACCTGGGCGAGCTTGGCGTCGCGCGCGGCGACTCGCGCCTGGTAGGTCGATTCCGCTTCCTGCACCGCCTCGGAGGCCTGGGCGACGCGTGCGAGGCCGGCGCTGGTCACGCTCGACAATTCGGCGATCTTGGCCGCGTGGAGCGAGCGCTCGACCGAGATCTGGCGGGCTAGCTCGGGCGAGGTGGCGGCCGGGAAGGAGGGCTCGCGGCCCGCCATTTCCGCCTGCAGCCGGCCGACCTTGGCCCTGAGCGCATCGACCGACGCTTCTCCGGTGCCGAGCTCGGAACCGGACTGGGTGGTGTCGAGCCTGAGCAGCTCCTGGCCCTTGTTAACCGTCTGGCCGGTGCGGACCATGATCGCGCTGACGATCCCGCCCTCGAGGTTCGAGATGACCTGCATCTTCGAGCTGGCGATGACCCGGCCCTGGCCGCGGACGCTGCGGTCGAGCTTGGTGAAGGTCGCCCAGATGACGAACAAGGCGAAGAAAGCTGCGATGATCCAGAGCAGCACGTTGGACGCGGTGCGCGGCCGAATGCGGCCGGCAAGGTCCTCGATATGGGTGTGTTCGTTCATGATTTCAGGCTGCTCGCGGACGCGTAATCTGTTTCAGGACTTCATCGCGGGGACCGTCCTGGACGATCTTGCCGGCGTCGACGAGCAGGATCCGGGTGACCAGCTGCAGGAGCGGCGGTCGGTGGGTGACGAGAACCATGGTCCGCCCGGCCATTTCCTGGTGGAGGCGCTGGATCAAAGCCGTCTCGCTCTGCGGATCCATCGCGCTCGACGGCTCGTCGAACAGCATGACCGGAGGCCGCCCCGCGAGGGCGCGGGCGAGGGCGATCGACTGGCGCTGGCCGCCGGACAGGCCTTCGCCGCGATCCGCGAGCCTGAGATCGTATCCATTGGCGATCTGGCCGATGAAGCCGTGCGTGCCGGACAGCTCCGCGGCGCGAAGCAATTCCTCGTCGTTCACATGATCCCGGCCGAGCGCGATATTCTCGCGTACCGAGCCGGTGAGCAGCACGCTCTCCTGCAGCGCGACTCCGAGGTGGCGGCGAAGCTCGGTGATATCGAGCTGCCGGATGTCGGTGCCGTCGAGCAGGATCACGCCTTCTTCGGGCGGATAGAGGCCGAGGATCAGGCGCAGGATGGTCGACTTGCCGGACCCGACCCGACCGAGCAAGGCGACCCGCTCGCCGGGTTCGATGGTGAAGCTGACCGCGTCGAGCGTCTTTTCGGGCGCCCCGGGATAGCGGAAGCTGACGTTGCGGAACTCGATTCGGCCCTTGAGCTCGCGAACCTTGAGCCCCTCTCCGACGGGACCCTCGGGGGGCATCTCCATCAGCTCGTTGAGCTGCCGATAGGCGGTGCGCGTCTGGGTCATCCGAGTCAGCAGGCTGGAAATCTGGGCGAGCGGAGCGATCGCACGGCCGGCGAGAATCGAGCAGGCGACGAGCCCGCCCATCGTCATCTCCTGATTGGCGATCAGCGACACACCGACGATGACCACTCCGGCATAGGAGACCGTGCCGGCCGAGGTTGCGACCGTAACTCCGATGCTCGAGATGAGGCGCTGGCGCATCGAGCTCTGGCTCTGCAGGTCGACCGCGCGTTCCCAGCGCTTGGCGAGCAGGCCACCGGCACCGGTCGCCTTGACCGTCTCGAGGCCGCCGATCGCCTCGATCAGCACCGACTGCTTGGCCAGGCTCTCCCCCATCGAGCGGGCGGAGAGCCGGTCCATCGCCGGCTGGGTGAGCAGGCCGACGAGCACGACCAGCGGGATCATCGCCAGCGGCACGAACACGACCTTGCCGCCGATGATCGCGACCAGGGCGAGGGTCAGGAAGATGAAGGGCAGGTCGACGATCGCGGTCATCGTCGCCGAGGCGAAGAAGTCGCGAAGCGCCTCGAGCTCGCGCATCAGGCCGGTCAGGGTTCCGGTCGAGCCCTTCTTGAGCTCGAGCCGAATCGACAGCAGCCGCTGGAAAAGGGTCGAGCCGATCTCCTTGTCGATCGAGGCGCCGGCGACGTCTACGAAATAGGCGCGCACCAGCTTCAGGATGAAGTCGAAGACGACGACGATGACGAAGCCGATGGTCAAGGCGACCAGCGACGAAGTGGCATTGTTCGGAACGACCCGGTCATAGACCGTCATCGTGAACAAAGAGGTCACCAGCCCGAACAGGTTGATCATCACCGCCGCCATCGCGACCTTGAGGTAGATCGGCCGATTGCGCCGCATCGGCTCCATCAGCCAGGCCGCGAAGCGCGGCTTGGGGACGCGGATGAAGGGTTCGCTACTCACTGCGACCACCAACTTTCTCTGGTTCGATGCCCAAGGTGGGCAGAAGCTGGCCCATGCGGGCGAGCAAAATATAACGCGCTGCGCCGAGCTGCGTCAGGGCCTGTATATAGGAGGTTGCGGTCTCGAAATAGGAGCTTTCGGACTGGACAACGTCGAACAGGTCGCCGCGTGAATTGATGAACCGCTCGATCAGCACATCGCGCGAGCGCCGCGAGGCGATGTAGCTCGCCTCCATCGCCGTGAGCTGCTCCTCCAGCGCACGCACGTCCGACCAGGCAATCGAGGCATCGCGGGCGGATTCCTCGCGGATTCGGGCGGCATGCGCGTCTGCGGAGCGGGCCTTGGCCTGGGCCTGGGCCAACCGCGCCTCGGTTCCGCCGAACAGATGCTGGCGCATCGTCACCAGCCCGCGAATGTCGAAGTCGGTTGCGTTCTCGAACACGCCGTAGCGGCCGGCATCGATGCCGACCCCGATCTGCGGCAGGCGGTCGGCCCGCGAGGCGCGCGCCTCCTGGCGGGCGGAGTCAGCGAGCGCCTGGGCGGAACGCGAGGCCGAGCCGCGCATCGAGGCCATCGCAACCGCGTCCTGGGTCATGGTCGGCATCAGCGGCGCGGGCGGCTGCAGCACCTGGGCCGGTGGCGGCGTTCCGGTCAGCTCGGACAGCCGCGCCTCTGCGCTGGACAGCTGGCGGCGGAAGGAGGCCAATCGGGTCTGGGCCGAAGCGAGATAGGAATCGACCCGAGCGGTATCGCCCTGCGCCGAGACGCCCTGGCGGATCCGTTCGGCAACCGCCTCGCGCAGCTCCTGCTGGTTCTTGACGAAGGCTTCGCTGAGGGTGACCAGCGCGCGATAGGCGAACACATCGTACCACGCCGAGATTCCGTTCATCGCGGTCTGCTCGGCATTGCCTTCGGCGTCGGCGGCGGCGGAGCGGAAGCGCGCCCGTGCCGAATTGACCCGGCTGCCGCTGGCGCCGAAATCGAGGATGTTCTGGTTGATCTGGAGCGACGCGTCGGTGCGCTGGCTGGCCCGGGACCGCTCGATGATGTTGTTGGGGTCGTTCGAGAAATCCCTCGCGATCACTCGATAGGAGGTCACATTGACATCGACCGAAGGCATCCGCCGCTCGATCGCCTCGTCGATCACCGAGCCGGCCTGCGCGGTGAGCGCGATGGCTTCCTGGGTTGCGGGATGATGTTCCACCGCAGCGGCAATAGTGGCATTGAACAGCTGGCGCGGCGCTTCTTCCCGCGCGAGCAGAAGGATGGGATCCTTCGAAATGTCGATCTGCAGCGGATCGGACGAGGGCGCGGGCAGGCTGGGCGGAGCCGACTGTGCGAGCGCGCCTGTCGCATATAGAGAGAGCGGCAGCGCCAGTGAGAGCGCTCGTGCAATATTACGCATATTGTTTCCGTTTACCCTGCCCGCCGTCAGCGGCTTTAACGCCACCTCCTTCAAAAGACTAGGATATGGTTCCCAGTCCAAAAAGCGGGCTTTCGCCGTCCGTCGCGCCCAGACACCGGCCGGTCGCGCGGCGCTCCTCCTAGCCGCTGAAGCGGACCATTTCCACCCTCGGGGAGCGGCATTCCATTAATAATAATTCACCCGGCTATTTGAAGAATTGTGTTTTTTCAGATAGATGAAGCCGCTGAGCGCGTCGGAAGGATGACATCAGGTGGGTAGCTATACTGGCGGCACGGGGCCGGATTCGTTCGCGGGGACGAATGGCAACGACACTTTCCTGCTGCAGAGCGGCGGGGACGACACCGCCAGCGGCCTCGACGGCGATGACGGCTTCTATTTCGGCGCTGCGCTCAGCGGCGCGGATTCGGTCGATGGCGGGGCCGGCTCGGATACCATCGCCATCCAGGGCGACTATTCGGCGGGGCTTGCCCTCGGCGACCTGCGCAACGCAGAGGTATTCCTGCTGCTTTCGGGCGGCAACGCCAGCTTCGGCGACACCGCCGGCAATCGCTACAGCTACAATATCACGACCAACGACACCAATGTCGCCGCTGGCCAGACCCTGACTTTGATCTCGACCGGCCTCCAGTCGAACGAAAGTGTGACGTTCAATGGCGCCGCCGAAAGCGACGGGAATTTCCGGATCTACGCCGGGACCGGAACCGACGCCTATACCGGGGGCGCCGGGTCCGACGGGTTCTTCTTCGGGGCAGACGACAATCTGACCGGCGCCGACCGGATCGACGGCGGCGGCGGGGTGGATACGGTAGCGCTTCGCGGATGGTATGCCGACGCCCCGTTCCATCCGAACAATTCGGTCTATTTCGACAATGCCAGCCTGACCAATGTCGAGGTGCTCGCCTTGCTCTCGGGCCACACCAACGAATTTACCGGGGTCATCGCCCCGGACGGCTTCGACTATGCGATCACCATGGCGGACGGCAATGTCGCCGCCGGCGCGCGGCTCGACATCAACGGCGTATCGCTCGGAGCGGACGAAACCGTCTTTTTCGACGGCCATGCCGAAACCGATGGCGCCTATCGGATCCTTTCCGGCGCCGGCAGCGACGGCCTGATCGGCGGCCAGGGGGCAGACATCATCTTCGGCGGCCTCGGCGCCGACACGCTGACCGGCAATGGCGGCAACGACACCTTTCTCTACCACTCGGTCGCCGAATCGACTTCGACAGCCAAGGATTTCATTACCGATTTCGCGGTCGGCGATGTCATCGACCTCGGCTCGATCGACGCGAACAGCCTGACCGATGCCAAGGAGAGCTTCACCTTCGTCGGCGCCAACGCGTTCAGCGGCGCCGCTGGGGAGCTTCGAGCGACCAGCTCCGGCGGCAGCGTCTGGCTGATCGAGGCCGATGTGAACGGCGACGGAGTCGCCGACATGGCGATCAATGCGAGGGTCACGACCGGCTACACGATCGGAATGGCCAATTCGCAGCTTATCGTGGTGCCGGTGCCGACGACTCCAGTGATCGCGGAGATCGAGCCCAATGACTCGACCAGTTCCGCCCAGGCGATCGACCGCGGCCTGTTCGGAGTCGCGAACAATCCTGACCTGGTCGACCCGACTTTGCCGTCGGCGACGATCCGGGCGAATATCGCGACTCCTTCCGACGTCGATTATTACACGATCACGCTGAACGCCGGCGAGCGGCTCATCCTCGATGTCGATCACAGCCCGGCAGGCGGCGTGGATGCGCTGGTCACAGTCTACGCCCCGGGCGGGGCGCAGGTCGCCCAGGACGACGATCCCGGCTTCGACGATCCGGGCTCGGACCCGAACGGCGCCTACGCCCAGGATCCTCATACGACGGATTCGATGCTCGCCTTTCGAGCGCAGACGAGCGGCACCTACACCTTCACCGTCGAGGCCTTCAAGGATCCGGATCATCCGGAGACGACCACGCACGGCAGCTACGATCTTCAGGTCAGCATCGGGCCCGCGGTCAGCGCAGCGCAGATCCAGGAAGAGAATATCGAGGCGCTGATCAGCGGCGCGCAATGGCCGCAGACGGCTCTGACCTACAGTTTCCCGACGAGCACGAGCGACTATCCGGATTATCCGGCGAACAGCGAGATCGCGACGTTCCATGCGTTCAATATCGCCCAGCAAGCGACAGCTCGGACCAATTTCGCCAACCTGTCGGCACTGACCGACCTCAGCTTCTCCGAGCTGACCAGCAATCGCGGAAGCGCGGTGATCCGTTACGGCATGAGCGACAAGACCGACCTCACGACGGCCTACGCCTTCTATCCGACGACCAGCCCCAGCGGCGGCTTCGGCGATCCGATCGGCGGCGACGCCTGGTTCCGCTTCTCGGGCAGCAAGTACAGCAATCCGGTGCTCGGCAATTACGCCTATGTCTCGATCATCCACGAGACCGGCCACGCCCTCGGCCTCAAGCACGGCCACGAATTTCCGTTCGCCCTAAGCCCCGACCGGGACTCGCTCGAATATTCGGTAATGACCTATCGGTCGTTTCCGGGCGCCTCGCTCGACGGCTATCGCAACGAGACGTTTGGCTATCCTCAGACCTACATGATGTACGACATCGCCGCGCTGCAGCGCATGTACGGCGCCGATTTCACCACGAATGCCGGCGACACCGTCTACAGCTGGAGCACGACTACCGGGCAGATGTCGATCAATGGCGTCGGCCAGGGAATGCCTGGCGCGAACCGCGTCTTCATGACGATCTGGGACGGCGGCGGCAACGATACGTACGACCTGTCCAATTACGGCAACCCGGTGACGATCGACCTTCGTCCCGGCGAGTGGACGACCACCTCGCAGATCCAGCTCGCCAATCTCGGTCTTGGCCATATGGCGCGCGGCAATGTCGCCAATGCGTTGCTTTACAATAATGATCCCCATTCGCTGATCGAGAACGCGATCGGCGGCGCGGCAGGCGACACTCTGATCGCGAACCAGGCGGTCAACCATCTCACCGGCAATGGCGGGGCCGACACGTTTCGCTGGGCGGCGGTGACCGACAGCGCCCCGGGCCAGGCCGATACGATCGACGATTTCCAGAACGGGACCGACCGCATCGACCTGTCGGCGCTCGATGCCGACACCCGCACGCCTGGCGACGAAGGCTTTCACTGGATCGGTTCGGCCGCGTTCAGCGGCGCCGGCGGCGAGCTGCGCGGCGAAGTGATCGACGGGAACCTGCACATCTTCGGCGATGTCAATGCGGATGCGGTGCCCGATTTCGAAATCATCATCGCCCACCAGACGACGATCGATCCCTCGGTCTTCATCGTCTAGGCGCTGCATGTGGCCGCAAAGGAGCGAAGTGATGTTGGGTCTTGTCGCGGCAGGCCTGCTCGGCACTGCGATGCCGGCTAGTCCGGTACCGCCGGCGCGCGATGGCAATATCGCGATCCAGGAGGAGCTTTCCGCCGCTCGCGCCAAGGCCAGCGTCGCGGCCTACGACCTGTTCATCGCCCGCCATCCGGACCACCCGCTCGCCAGGAAAGCCCGGTCTGAGCGCCGCCGGCTGCTCTCGAAGGGAAAATAGACTTATCGTCGCTCCTGCGGCAGGCCCGGCCACGCTCGCCTCGGCGGCTTTCGGCCTGGAACGGAACGGACCAAGACAGATTACAATTTTGTCGGGTGAGACGCGCGATGGCCATCGGGCGTGGCGGAGCGCGAAACGACAAGCTATGGGGCGGCCATGAAATCGTTTCGCGTGTTGCTGCCCCTGATGCTGGCTGCGTCCACTGCCGGCTGCGTCGTACCGGTCGACGAGCCGGTCTATTCCACCTGTCGCGGCAGCAGCGGCGGCGACTGGCGCGCCTCGATCGAACTGGTACCACGCTTTCGTGGCGGCGACCCGAAGAAGCGCGTTCTGGTCGTCAGCGGCAAGGTGAGGGTGGCCGATGGAATCGAACCGGCCCTGAACCTGGGGCCGGTCGAGAAATATGGCGAGGTCACCCAGCAGGTCCTCGTCCGCACCGACGGCAATGCCGCGGCCGACGCCCCCATGGTCACCCGCCAAGTGAGCGCCCGGTTCACACCGATCAAGCGCTTCGGTGCGGTCCGCATCCGCTGCGGCGACGGCAGTTTCGCCGAGATCGACAATCTGAGCGTGGCGCCGGCGCCGAAATCTTGAGGCTCCGGTGCCGGTGCGCCGGGCCTGATCGCCTTCCCGCGGCTTGAGTAATTGGCGGCAGGCACGTGTGACAGGGCGTAGGCGCGCCCCATATTCCGCATCTCCCAAGAAAGGGCGCGCGCCTCCCGGCGGCCGGGGAGTGTTGCTCCCGCGCAACCCCGCCACACCAAGTTGAATCACCTGTCAACTTGAACATTGACTCAACTTTCAGCCAAAGCCATCAAGGGCGCTGAATAGACTTCCGTCGAGGGAGCGGGCGCGGGGAGGCGTTGATTGGGGCAGTTCGAAACATCGGATGGCGCGCGCATCGCTTTCGCCGACGATGGCGAAGGCAGGGCGCTGGTCCTGCTCCACGGCCTGATGGCGAATCGCAGCTTCTTCGCCGCCCAGTCCGAGCTCGAAGCGGATTTCAGAATCATCTCGGTGGATCTGCGCGGCCACGGCGAATCGCGCAGCGGTTCGCAGGCCGCGACGGTCCGCCGCATGGCGGCCGATATCGAGGAATTGCTCGAGGCGCTCGATGTCCGGGACGCGATCGGGATCGGCTGGTCGCTCGGAGCATCGGTGCTCTGGCATGTGCTGACCGGCCCCGCCGGTGATCGATTCTCCGCGGCGATCGTCATCGACATGACCCCAAGGGTGCTCAACGACGAGGATTGGTCGCTCGGCCTGTCGCAGGAGCATTGCTCGGCCCGTGCCGATGCGATCCGCTGCGATTTCAAAAGCTTCGCGCAAAGCGCCGGGGCTGCGATCTTCGCCCAGCCCGAAGGCGAGGATCGCGAATCCTTGCGGGCCTGGGCCGGCGAGGCATTCGCGCGCAACGATCCCGCGGAGATCGGCGCCACCTGGGCATCGCTCGTCGCCGAGGATTTCCGGCCGCTCCTGCCTTTGATCCGGCAGCCGACATTGATCGTCCACGGCACCAACAGCCACCTCTACGGCGCCGACACCGCGGATCATCTCGTCGCTGCGCTTCCGAATGCGCACGCCGTCGCCTTCGATCGGTCGGGCCATTCGCCGCATATCGAGCAGCCCGAGCTCTTCAACCGGACCGTCCGAGACTTTGCGGCGACCCTGCCGCGCGTACGCGAAACCCAAGCAACGAATTGAACAGGAGACCATCCATGGCCAGGAACCAACTGATCGTAGCGCTGAGGCTCGGTGCCGGTATCGCGGCTCTGGGCGCCGCGGTGCCGCTGCAGGCACAGGCGACAACCACACCGGCGGACGATGCCATGCCAGCCACGGCCGCGCCGGCCGATCAGGCGGCTGCTGACGCCGGCGCCGCCGACGGGGACATAGTCGTGACCGCCAGGCGTCGCGCCGAGAGCCTGGTCAACGTGCCGATCGCGGTCACCGCGTTCAGCGGCGCAGCGCTCGAGAATCAGGGCGCGCTCGACATCACCGACGTGGCCAGCACCACGCCGAACGTGACGCTCGAGGTCTCGCGCGGCACCAATTCGACGCTGAGCGCCTTCATCCGCGGAATCGGCCAGCAGGATCCGGTCGCCGGGTTCGAGCCGGGCGTCGGAATCTATGTCGACGATGTCTACCTGAATCGCCCGCAGGCGGCCGTCCTCGACATTTACGATGTCGAGCGGATCGAGGTGCTGCGCGGCCCGCAGGGCACGCTCTACGGCCGAAACACGACCGGCGGCGCGGTCAAATATGTCACCCGGCGCCTGTCCGACCGCACCGAGCTGCATCTGAAGGGCAATTTCGGGACCGACAAGCAGGCCGACGGAATCGTCAGCGCAAGCACTCCGGTCGGTAACGGGACACTGCGCTTCGGCGCTGCGCTCGCCCGCCTGTCCCGCGGCGGGTTCGGCAAGAACCTGACCAACGGCCTCGACAATTACAACAAGGATGTCTGGGCCGGGCGGCTCTCGGCCGAGGTCAATAATGACGACAATGTCTTCGTGCGGCTGACGGGAGACTATACCAAGGACGACAGCAATCCGCGCGGCGGCCATCGCCTGATCCCGGGCCAGCTTTCCGGTGCTCCGGTTCTCGCCCATGTCTACGACACCCAGGGCGGGCTCAACACGCCGGAGCAGTCGGTCAAATCCTACGGCGCTTCCTTGTTCGGCGAGTTCCAGCTCAACGACATGCTGACCTTCCGCAGCATCACCGCTTATCGCAAGGACAATAGCAAGACCCCGATCGATTTCGACGCCTTGCCGGCAGCGGATGTCGATGTCGCTGGAATCTACAATAACCGTCAGACCAGCCAGGAGGTCCAGCTGCTGGTCAAGAGCGGCGGGCTCAACGGGCTGGTAGGGGCCTATTATCTCGACGCCAGTGCGGCGACACCGTTCGACGTGCGGCTGTTCACGACCGTCGCCGGCCTGTCGGCCTTCACCAATGCAGTCGCCAAGACCAATACGACCGCGGTGTTCGGCGACTTCACCTACGATCTCGCGGACCAGCTCAGCTTTTCGGCTGGCGCTCGCTACACCTGGGACAACCGCCGGGCGATCATCCTTCGCCAGAATTATCTCGGCGGCGGATCGACCGTGTTCGGCGGCGCGGGGATCCCGTTCGGAACGCCGAGCACCAATTTCAACGGCAAGAAGTCGTTCCAGAAATTCACTCCGCGCGCTTCGATCAGCTTCAAGCCTGCGCCGGGCCAGAATCTCTATGTCAGCTATGCCAAGGGCTTCAAGGGCGGCGGCTTCGATCCGCGCGGCGTCGGCGCAAACGCTCCGGACACCAACGGCAACGGAGTCAAGGATCAGGACGAAGTTGCTAATTTCCTCGGCTTCAAGCCGGAGTCGGTGAAAAGCTCCGAGGTCGGCTACCAGGCCTCGTTGCTCGACCGGCGGCTGAACCTTGCGCTTGCCGCCTTCCGCGCAGATTATACGGACGTGCAGATTCCCGGCTCTGCCGCCTGCACGACGGGCGGAATTGCCACCTTCTGCGGAGTCACCACCAATGCGGGCAAGGCGCGCTTCCAGGGTGTCGAGGCCGAAGCCAGCGCCAAGCTGGCACGCAATCTCGCCGCCTCAGGCGACGCGCTGACCCTGTCCGGCTCGCTCGGCTATATCGACGCCAAGTTCCGGCAATATATCACCAACATCGCCAGCAAGCCCACAGATGTGGCCGGTTTCAGGCATGTCCAGAACACGCCCAAATGGACCGCCAGCGGAACCCTGGCCTACGACGCGCCGGTGGGCACGGGGCGGATCAACCTCAATTCGACCGTCGCCTACAAGAGCAAGACCTATCAGTTCGAGATCGCCAATCCCTATCTCGACCAGCCGAGCTACGCGACCTGGGACGCAAGCCTGGTCTATCGCTCGGCCAACAACCGCTGGAACATCGGGATCCACGGCAAGAACCTGACCGACACTCGCTACAAGACCTCGGGCTATACCTTCATGACCGCCGATGCGACCACCGGCGTGCTGGTTCGCAACGCGGCTGGGAACCTCGTGTCCGCGCTGGGCAAGGAGGGGGTGCTCACCGTCTTCTACGGCAATCCGCGCCAGGTGTTCCTCAGCGTCGGGTTGAACTTCTAGGACGGCTGTGGGAGGCGGGGGGAAGTGATGACCGGCGACACTCCCCCGGCCTTGGCCGAAGCAAGGACGACGGGCGGGGGCAGGGTGCTGGTCATCCTGCTCCTCGCCTACATCTTCAACTTCATCGACCGGCAGATCGTCGGCGTGCTGGCGGTGCCGATCAAGGCCGAGCTCGGGATCAGCGACACCCAGATCGGACTGATGATCGGCCTCGCCTTCGCGCTTTTCTATACGGGTCTTGGAATCCCGATCGCCTGGCTCGCCGACCGCGGCAGCCGGGTCAGGATCATCGCGATCAGCCTCGGCCTGTGGAGCCTGTTCACCGCTTTGTGCGGCTTCACCCGCAATTTTCCGCAACTGTTCCTCGCCCGCATGGGCGTCGGAGTCGGCGAGGCCGGAGGTGTCGCACCGTCCTATTCGCTGATCGCCGACTATTTCCCCCCCGAGCAGAGGGCGCGGGCCTTGGCCTTCTTCTCGTTCGGAATCCCAATCGGATCGGCGATCGGCCTCTATCTCGGCGGGTGGATCGCCCAAGCGGTCAACTGGCGCAGCGCGTTCATGGTGGTCGGCTTCGCAGGCCTGCTGATCGTCCCGCTGGTGGCGTTCGGAATCAAGGAACCGGTTCGCGGGGGACATGATTCCGGCGCTAGCGGCGTCGCTCCTCCGCCGCTGAGGCGCACGCTCGCCTTGCTGCTTTCGAAGCCGAGCTTCTGGCTGCTCTCGCTGGGGGCGGCGTGCAGCTCGATCATGGGCTACGGACTGTTCGCCTGGCTCCCCTCTTTGTTCGTGCGAAGCTACAAGATGAGCCTGATCGAAGCCTCGGTCTTCTACGGCACGATCGTGCTGATCGGCGGAGTGGCCGGCGTGTGGCTCGGCGGCTGGATCAGCGACCGCGCAGGGCGCGCCCGGCCCGGGGCTTATGCCCTGGTGCCTGCGCTCGCATGGGCGATCGCGGCTCCGTTCATCCTCGCCGGCCTGTCGATGCCGATCAGGAGCGCTGCCTTCTTCCTGTTCCTGGTGCCGACTGCCTTGACCCTCGCCTGGCTCGGGCCGGTTACGGCGGCGATCCAGCATATCGTGCCGCCGGCGATGCGCTCGACCGCCTCCGCCTGCTTCCTGTTCATCAACAATTTGATCGGAATCGGCTTCGGAGTGCCGTTCCTCGGCTATGTGTCCGACCGGATGAAGGCGGCGCATGGCGCGGATTCGCTGCTTTACTCGATCAGCTACGGTCTCGGTTTCTATGCGATCGCGACGATCCTGCTACTGATCGCCAGCCGCACCCTGAAGCGGGATTGGTATCGGGGCGGTTAGCTCGCGAAGCCCGGGTCGAGCCGGTAGGCCTTGCGCATCAGCGCGGGCCAGGCGAGCATCCTGGCGGCGAGCTTGAGTCCGACCCGGCCCTGCTCGGCGGTGATTTCCGGCGATCCCTGCGGCGGATTGTTCATCGCGGACCGCCCGGCGGACAAAGCTAGGATCTGGGCCTCGCACGCGCGCTCGAGGAAATAGATCTTCAGGAAGCACTCGCCGACGCTCTCGCCCACCGCCAGCGTGCCGTGGTTGCGAAGCAGCATCGCCTGCTTGTCGCCGAGGTCGGCGACCAGCCGCTCGCGCTCTCCGAGATCGACCGCGACGCCCTCATAATCGTGATAGGCGAGTTCGCCGCGGATCAGCATCGCGGTCTGGGTCAGCGGCAGCAGACCGTCGGCATGGGCCGCTACCGCCTGTCCGTGCGGAGTGTGAAGATGCATCACCGCCTGCGCATCCTCGCGGCCCATGTGGATCGCCGAATGGATGGTGAATCCGGCCGGATTGGTGATGAACGGAGTCGGCTCGACTGGAAGGCCGTTCATGTCGACCTTGACCAGGCTGGAGGCGGTCACCTCCTCGAACATCAGCCCGTAGGGGTTGATGAGGAAGTGTTCGGTGCCCGGGATCTTCATGCTGATGTGGGTGAAGATCAGGTCGTCCCAGCCGAACAGCGCCACCAGCCGGTAGGCGGCGGCCAGGTCCAAACGGGCCTGCCATTCCTCGGGGCTGACATGGTCCT